>NZ_JJML01000036.1 GCF_000775285.1 Neosynechococcus sphagnicola sy1
CCCGGTTACATGCTCGTGCCCCTAAAGGTAAAAGAGCACGGGGTAAGCGCCCCAGCAAGCGAGGTAAACGAGTCTCTACAATCAGTGCAATCAGCCTCAAAACCGTTGTCACTAACGTAAGTATCGTCGGTTCAACCGATGGTTTGACCTTTGAAGCCTTCATTGCTCGCCACCTGGTTCCGAAACTTTGGAAAGGAGCTTGTGTGATTATGGATAACTACTCGATACACAACCATGACACGATCAGAAAGCTGATTGAGGACGTGGGTGCTAAGTTGATTTATTTACCTCCCTATTCTCCAGACTTTTCACCGATAGAAAATTGCTTCTCAAAGATTAAAAATATTTTGCGGACGATTGGGGCACGCAGCTATCCCGATCTCGCTAATGCCATTGAAGACGCTTTTTCTCAAGTATCTTTGGAAAACCTCAAAAATTGGTTCACTCACTGTTGCTACTACGCCTCACAAGAGTGAAAAATGCTATAATTCCATATCACTATGACTGAGATTAGCTCCCTGGAGGTTAGCATTTTGGAGATTCACACCCTGCATTTTGTCGTAATTCTGATCATTGACGGAGTACCCCTTAGGATCACCCATAGACACCTGAATTAAACTGGCATCCACCAGATTGGCTCTCTGGAAATTGCTGAGACTCAAGTCTGCTCGATTCAGGTTTGCTCCCCGGAGATAGGCATCCCGAGCAAAGACACTCTGAAGTCTAGCCTGTTGAAGGTTTGCTCCTTTCAGGTTCGCCCCTGCTAGGTTCGCTCGAGTCAAATTCGCCCTGGATAAATTGGCTTGTACTAAGTTTGCCCCCCGTAAATCTACTCCCTGGAGGTTAGCATTCACCAAGTTTGCCCCCTGTAAATTGCAACGTAAACAGCGTCGAGTTTGAAGCAGACGGTCAAGGGCCTGAGATAGCTGATGAGTCTGAAGTTGAGTAGAAGAGACAGGCGCGGAATCAACTCCTGATGGTGCAGTTGCTGGAGAGGGGTTAACGCCTTGGAGCGGGCTACATCCAACAAAGCAGAGAAATCCACTGATTCCCAACCACAGAGGACGAGAAATTGTCTGAGCTAATAAGTCCCCAAAGATAGACATACACAACCAACAATTGTCGGTCAATGGCGGATAATCTTTTTTCCAGTCTCACGGGTGCTATAAAAAATTAAGGCTGTTTTTGTTGTGAACAAAACTTCAGATCCATAGGTGAAGGTGGGCAACTTAGTCTCCTTTTAACATTGCCTCTAAATACTGAGTTGATCCCATGGTTTCTAAACAAGCCTGTTTTTGTAACACCATGTCTGAGAGGCTTTGCTGGTAGTCTTGTACCCGCTTTAGTAATTCGGGTTGGTAGGTCGCTAGAATTCGCACGGCTAATAACCCAGCATTTTGAGCATTGCCGATCGCCACGGTGGCAACCGGAATTCCGGCAGGCATTTGCACCATCGAGTAGAGGGAATCTATTCCCTGGAGATAACGGCTCGACACGGGGACACCTATGACGGGCAGCGGTGTCAAAGCGGCAACCATCCCCGGTAAATGGGCGGCTCCCCCCGCTCCTGCAATAATAACTTTGAGTCCCCGATGATGGGCTTGTTGGGCATAGGTCACCATGCGATCTGGAGTGCGATGGGCTGAGACAATTGCAACTTCGTGGGCAATGCCAAACTCCTCACAGATGGCGATCGCCCCTTGCATCGTCGGTAGATCTGAATCACTGCCCATAATGATTCCAATTAATGGCTGCTGCATACTCAAGCTATCAAGCGCCTCGTTTGCGGTACTCTCTCAGAGTACGGTACTAATGTTTACGGTTGCATCTATACTCTGCCCCGATGATGCTGATCTTGACTCGACGCCTTCCAGCCAATCTCGACACCTCTGTCCAGTTCACCCTTCGACTCACCGCTGAGGAACGAACTCACAGTCGTCATCGCTTTCCTACCCATGAGGGAACCTTGGTGCAGCTCCACCTCCCTCGGGGGACGGTGCTGTTCGAGGGAGATTTACTCCAACCCGAGGCAGAGGAGATCACCGTTCGGGTGGTGGCCAAGCCAGAACCGGTTTGCGTGATCACAGCGCCTCAGCCCCTCGATTTACTCCGAGCTGCCTATCACTTGGGGAATCGCCATGTGCTCCTAGAAACTTACCCCCGACCGAGCTGAAGCCTAGCCCCCGATCCGGTCTTGCAGTCGATGCTGGAGCATTTAGGTCTCCAGGTTACGGTCACAGAGGCACCCTTTCAGCCGGAACTAGGGGCTTATGGTCATCGACATTAGCAGCCACAGAATCTCACAAGCAGCTATGCAATCTGATTTGGCCCTGTTACGCCTGCTACAACTGGCAAGCCCTACCTTGCCCGTGGGAGCTTACAGTTACTCCGAAGCCCTCGAAACCTTGATTAGCACAGGCAAAATTGCAGATATCGAGGAGCTAGAATCCTGGTTGAGGCAGGAACTGTCCACCGGAGCCGTGCGGATGGAAGCAGCTGTGATGCTGCGCGGGTATCAAGCAGTCCAAGCCCAGGATCTTGCAGTGATCGCCCACTGGCATCATTGGCTCTCAGCGGCGCGGGAAACCGAAGAACTCCGCTGGCAAAGTTGGCAGATGGGGCTGGCACTCTTCCGACTCTTGCAAGCGCTCCACCCCGAACAAGCCGATTTTTTCACGCAGTTGTACGAGGGTTGCGATCGCACCTGTAACTTTGCGATCGCCTTTGCACTAGCCGCAGCTCTCTGGGAAATTGACCCGGAGTCAGCCCTTCTGGGGTACTGCCAGAGTTGGCTGACCAACCTGATCGGCGCGGGGGTGAAACTGATTCCCTTGGGTCAAACAGCTGGGCAAAAACTGCTGATGGGAATGCAAGTCCCCCTAATCACCAGCACCCAGGAAATACAGGGGTTAACGGACACCCAACTTGTCAGTTGTAGCTGGGGGTTATCCCTAGCCAGTATGAACCATGAAACCGAATACAGTCGCCTCTTTCGGAGTTAAGGGCTATTTTTTCTTGCCCCCAAATAAGCCCCCAAATAAGCCGCCTCCCGATTGATCGGATTTACTGCCTTTGGGATCGTTTTTTTGCGTACCTGCTTTGCCAGTCCCCTGGGTTTTCATTAACTTTTCTAGTTGTTTCTTCCCATCTAGCGCCATAGAATTTTGTGGATTGAACTTCAATGCTTGGTCAAACTCAATCCGCGCCATGGTTAACTGATTTTGCTGGAGATAAATAGTTCCTAAAAGGCTATGACAGCGGCTATGGGTAGGATCATCCTTCAGAGCATCCCGTAGTTCCTTGATCGCTGCAGCAAACTGATTCTTGGCAATCAACTCTTCGGCCCGACGACAGTATTGCTCCACGAAGGGCGAAGTTGCCGGAGCTGCCGATGGTGAAGATGGGCGTGTGACTGGAATGGTTGACGGTGCGGTCTGCGATCGCGACACCACCGGATTTGATCGCGGTACCTCCGTCGCTGTGGTCGCAGGCGCTGATGGTTGCTGGAGTTTGCCTTTCATCTCTCGCCGCACCAGATAGATCAGATTTAACTCGCTGATTTGTCCTGTAAACACCAGCAGTTTCTCAAGTGATTGGTACTGGTGTTCAGCTAGTTGTTGCAACAGTGTATTGTACGTTGTCTCTAAATCATCTGCCTGGGACAGTTGTTTCGCAGATTCACTGGTGACGACCAATGACTGGGGAGTGCGAGTCAGGTACTGACTTTTCAACTTTAACAGCGCGCCATATTCCGCCCGCTCTCGATCGTTGGATAACTTTTCGTAGGCAGGATTCACAAACTTGGATAAAATTTCACCCTCTTGGAGTTTCTCTGCCACATTGGTGGTACCAGAACTATCAGGGTGAAGCCGTCGCGCAATTTGTAAGTACCGTGTACGCATTGCCTTGGCATCAGTATCAATCGGCACCCCCAATATTGCATGGAGGTCAGTGAAATCTGATGCAAATAGCCCTTGTTTAATCTGGAAAGCCATCTTTCGCTATCTCACGTATCCAATCATATCTGCATCACTCTAGTGTACTGTCTCCATTCCACCAACTGCATTGGCAACGTCGGGGAGAACTCGGTCGGGCCAGCTAGAAAGGGGGCGTACCTGCATTAACTCGCGACTCAGGGCTGGATGCAACGGACCGTTGGTTGCCAAAATTCGCCCGGAATTGAGGATCAGGAGGCTGCCATCATAGGCGGTAACTTGGCCGCCTGCCTCTGTGACCAAGATCACCCCCGCAGCCATGTCCCAGAGCGACAATCCCCGCTCCCAGAAACCATCGACGCGACCGCAGGCCACATAGGCTAAATCGATGGCAGCTGCCCCACCTCGCCGTACCCCCTGGGTGAGATGGGTGAGATGGCAGAATTCTGCATAATTGTTATCAGCGGTTTCCCGGCGATCGTAGGCAAACCCAGTCACTAAAAGACTGCGATCTAAATCTCGGGTTGCCGAAACTTGGATGGGCCGACGGTTCCGGGTTGCTCCCAAACCT
Organism: Neosynechococcus sphagnicola sy1; assembly: GCF_000775285.1. Lineage (NCBI taxonomy): Bacteria > Bacillati > Cyanobacteriota > Cyanophyceae > Neosynechococcales > Neosynechococcaceae > Neosynechococcus > Neosynechococcus sphagnicola. The sequence continues at coordinate 4,507 of NZ_JJML01000036.1, forward strand.
TTCCCCGCCCGGAATAACTCTTGGTGGAAGGGGTCAAAAATCGCACCGACAATCGGCTCTCCGGCGCAAAGTAACCCCACTGACACTGCAGAAAACGGATATTGATGGGCATAGTTGGTTGTGCCGTCCAGGGGATCAATTGCCCATAGGAAGTTACTGTCTGCATTCCCCAGGTGTCCGGTTTCCTCGGTCAAAATGGCATGGTCAGGGACATGGCGATGGAGGGTTTCTAGAACCGCCACCTCTGCAGCTTTATCTGCTTCAGTGACCAAATCACCGGGGCGGCCCTTTTCCTGAACATCTTCCAGCTTGCCCCAAAAAGTTTGCAGAACCGCACCCGCTGCAAGAACAGCCTCCGTGGCGATATCGAGATAAATCTGGAGCTGAGACGAGGATGGCAGAGTCATTTGTATTGTGAGGGCAATTGGCGACGAAATTCTGCGGGGGTTTGACGCATGGGTTGTTGCGGATTCCAAATTCCCAATCCTAGGATTCTGGCTCGTTCCTGTGCCCGGGCCAGTCGTTGATCGTACTGGGTATTGGGCGATCGCGGCACGACGAGGGCATATCCCTGAGCCACTAATTGCTCGTTCACGAGCTGCCCCGATCGCCAGACATAGACGAGGCGGCGGTGAAATCGATCCCTTGGTTCGACATCAAATTCTAGAACCACAGGCTGTGATTCCACCCAGGCGGCTAATTGCTGGCGGGCATCTCGTCCCCAGGGGTATTGCCGCACATCGGGTGCTTCAATCCCAATTAATCGTAACTGTTCCCGTCCCTGATGGGTGACGATTTCCACGGTTTGTCCACTGAGCACCCGCTGCACCTGCACTGAAGTACCATGGGGAGACGTTCCCTGACAACCCGAGATCGCCAGCAATCCCCAGACCCAGTTCAATTGTCTCAGGCAGACCCACCACTGCCCCATTGCCCTGCCTCACTCTTCATCCAAGGGTAACCCGACGCGCACCCGCCCCCGGCCAAAATAACGACCAAATTGAAGTTCATAGACTTCATCCTCATCTTGGGTTTCCACAATTAAATCCGAGCGAGGATAACTGACGCAGAGCAAAGCATAGCCCTGAGATCTTAACTCTGGAGAGAGTCCCATCGCTTCTGGCTGATACAGATCACCCGACATTACCCGCACGGCACAGGTGGTGCAGGCTCCGTTGCGACAGGAAAAGGGCAACTCAACTCCCTGATCTTCAGCCGCGTGTAAAATGTACCGATCGTCCGGAACCGTGATCCTATGCCAGATTTCCTGTTGGCGATCGTGGATCTGAATATTATGGGAACAACCCATTCCGTACTCTCCTCTTTTCAGGGATAGCGTTCCTCTGCTAACATAGCGGATCTGGGAACACTTAGTTGACCAATTCCATCTGGAGAGATGGCCGAGTGGTTGAAGGCGCAGCACTGGAAATGCTGTTTAGGGGTAACTTTAACGAGGGTTCGAATCCCTCTCTCTCCGTTGTTAAATCCTTCCGTCGAACAATTCCATGACTCCAAATCTGCTGCCCATCTGTTGGCCGTAAACTTGGAGGATATTCTGGGCCTGAATATATGGGGAACCGGAATCTGGGTGAAGTTAGAAGGGCACCAGCTCAAAATTCTCCTGAAAAAAGCATTCAAATAACACGTTAGGACTCATTACAGCTAGCCACCTAAAAACTAACTTGACAGGCCCAGCCTCAGAAAAGCCTCTGGAAGGGAACCGTTAAAATGTGAGGTGGATGATTAACCTCTGATACAAATCCCTATGCTGCACCCTACGGTAGAGTTTCAGGACGAATTTGATGTCGTGGTGGTGGGCGCAGGACATGCTGGCTGTGAAGCCGCACTGGCAACGGCTCGCCTGGGCTGTCGCATCCTATTGCTGACCCTGAATCTGGATAAAGTTGCGTGGCAGCCTTGCAACCCAGCCGTTGGTGGCCCTGCAAAATCTCAACTAGTGCACGAAATTGATGCCCTTGGTGGCGAGATTGGCAAGATCAGCGATCGCACCTATCTGCAAAAAAGGGTGTTAAACCACTCCCGAGGGCCAGCGGTGTGGGCACTACGAGCTCAGACGGACAAGCGTGAGTACACGGCGGTGATGAAAAGCCTGATTGAGAATCAGACGCACCTGACGCTGCGGGAGTCCATGGTCACCGATCTAGTGTTAGGGGCCGATGGCGAAGTCATCGGAGTGCAGACTTATTTTGGGGTTGCCTTCCGCTGCCGTGCAGTGATTTTGACCACTGGAACCTTTCTGGGAGGACGGATTTGGATCGGCAACCAATCCATGGCTGCTGGACGGGCGGGAGAATTTGCGGCGGTTGGCCTCACAGAAACCTTGAATCGCCTTGGCTTTGAAACCGGACGCTTAAAAACTGGAACCCCAGCCAGAGTCGATCGCCGCTCTGTTGATTACACCCGCATGGAACCCCAGCCCCCCGACACCATCGTCGGCTGGTTTAGTTTTGACCCCGATGCCTGGGTTGAGCGGGAGCAGATGAACTGCCATCTCACCCGCACCACGGCTGAGACCCATCGGCTGATCCGAGAGAACTTACACCTCTCCCCCGTTTATGGTGGCTGGGTGGATGCCAAAGGTCCCCGCTACTGCCCCAGCATTGAAGACAAGATTGTCCGCTTTGCTGATAAAGAAAGTCATCAGATTTTTATTGAGCCGGAAGGTCGCGAGATTCCAGAACTTTATATTCAAGGATTTTCCACTGGCTTACCCGAGTCCCTGCAACTGCAACTGCTGCGCACCCTGCCTGGTCTGGAGCAATGTGCGATGCTGCGGCCTGCCTATGCCGTTGAGTATGACTATTTACCCGCGACGCAGTGTTACCCCACCCTGATGACCAAAGCAGTTCCGGGGCTGTTTTGTGCGGGGCAGATCAATGGCACCACCGGTTATGAGGAAGCCGCTGCCCAAGGGCTGGTGGCGGGGGTGAATGCGGCTCAATGGGTACGAGGTCAGGAGATGATTGTGTTTCCCCGAGAACAGAGTTACATCGGCACTCTGATTGATGACCTCTGTACCAAAGATCTGCGGGAACCCTATCGGATGCTGACTTCTCGATCCGAATATCGACTGCTGCTGCGCTCCGATAATGCTGATCAACGACTGACCCCCCTAGGGCGGCAAATTGGCCTCATTGATGACCGTCGCTGGCAATTGTTTACCTGCAAACAGACTCAGATCATTGCTGAAAAAGAACGGCTCCATGAAACCCGGCTGAAGGAACAATCTCCCATTGGCCTTGAGATCGCCGCAGCCACCCAGCAGGCGATTAAAGGTTCCATTACCCTGGCGGATCTGCTGCGCCGACCGGGGATTCACTATGCTGATCTCGATCGCTACGGCTTGGGTAATCCTGATTTAGCAGCAGCGGTCAAGGCCGGAGCCGAGATTGATGTCAAGTATGCGGGTTATATCCAACGGCAACAGCACCAGATCGACCAACTGGCTCGCCAGCAGCATCGGCCTTTGCCAGCGGATTTAGACTATGGTGCGATTCAAACTCTGTCCTTGGAAGCCCGCGAAAAACTAGCAAAAACCCAACCCCTGACGGTGGGTCAGGCCGCCCGTATTGGCGGGGTCAACCCTGCCGACATTAATGCTCTGTTGATCTATCTGGAACTTCAAGCGCGTCAGTCTAGCCCTTCGGTCAATGCTTAAGATTCCTCGGTCGTATCCGGGGTGACCATCGCTTGCCCTAAGACTTGAGATAGAATCCTAGATCTTAACTGCCTACGCTACTATCGTTCCTCATTCCACCGGGAGATCACCCTCCCTCTTCGCAGCAACTCTATGCAGCGCTCTGAGCTAATAAAAAACTCTGGAAGCCGGCATCCTAGCCCTAGCGCTGATTACCTTAGCCTGGGTACAGCCCGCAGTGCTGAAATCCCAGGACATTGGTTATCAAGATGCCGTCGCTTCCCCTAGTCCTAGCCGCTAATAGTCCCGTCCATGCGTCTTAAAGAGGGTATTTTTTGCGAATTTTTAACTCCTCAAACAATCTTGACAGACCCCCAGCACAGTGGCTTAGTTAGACGGTAGTGATATCCTTCTCTTTCTCCATTAAAAGCTCATCCACCCTGATAATGAACTTGTCCGTTAGTTTTTGAACTTTATCTTGGAGATCTCGAGCTTCGTCTTCTGAGACCTCCCCAGATTTCTCTTGCTTGCGAATGGCGTCCACTGCATCCCGGCGGATGTTACGAATCGACACCTTACCTTCCTCTCCATACTTGGCAGCTTGTTTCACCAGCTCTTTGCGGCGATCGCTGGTCAGGGGAGGAATATTTAACCGAATGGTGGAGCCATCATTACTGGGAGTTAAGCCAATATCCGAGAGGGAAATCGCCTTCTCAACCAGGTTCAAACTGCTGCGATCAAAGGGTTGAATGGTAATCGTCGTAGCGTCAGGGGTACTAACATTCGCCAAGGATTTGAGGGGGGTGGGGGCACCATAATATTCCACCACCACTCGATCTAGAATCGACGCATTCGCCCGTCCAGTTCGGATCGTATTAAAAGAGCGCTGCGTTGATTCCACCGCTTTTTTCATGTGGTCTTCCACCTCAGCTAACTTCACAAAAACCTCCCACAAGAGTGCCAATAGATTCTCCCGTAACCGCCCGCCGGACATTGCCCGGAACGGAAAGGTCAAAGACAATGATGGGAATATTGTTGTCCTTACACAGGGCGATCGCCGTACTATCCATCACCTGTAGATCATGGGTGAGCACATGCCCGTAGGTCAAACTTTTATACCGCCTAGCCCCAGGATTCAAGTGAGGATCGGCATCATAAATCCCATCAACTTTCGTTGCCTTAAAGACAACTTCCGCGGCAATTTCTGCTGCCCGGAGCGCGGCCGTTGTATCGGTGGTGAAATAGGGATTACCGGAACCGGCCCCAAAAATCACCACTCGCCCCTTTTCCAGGTGGCGAATCGCACGACGGCGAATATAGGGTTCGGCAATTTGCTGCATCGCGATCGCCGTTTGAACCCGTGTGGGCACCCCAATTTGTTCCAGGGCATCTTGGAGGGTCATGGCATTCATGACCGTTGCCAGCATCCCGATGTAGTCAGCGGTGGAGCGATCCATGACCCCCCCGCTGACCCCCCCGCAACCCCCGCGAAAAAATATTGCCACCCCCGACCACGATCGCGACTTGAATTCCCGTGGCAATGACTTCGGCAATCTCTTGAGCTATTGCCTGTACCATGGCAGGGTCAATCCCATAGGTGAGACTTCCCATTAAAGCTTCCCCACTCAGCTTCAGCAGAATGCGGCGGTAAGTTATCCCCATGCAACCCTATTATTTAATCAACATTGTCCCCCACCTAAGATACCAGCAGAGATGGCCAAAGTAACACCAATGGGGGGGAGAAAATTCATTCAGAGGTAGGATGTCACGAGCGCCATTTGATGGAACAGCCCACCGCAGATGCTTCTAAGGTCTGGATGGGTTCCTGTTTTAGCAGTTGGGCGATCGCCTGTTGCAGATAGGGGGTGGCTACCTCCGAAGACGGGGAGGGTTGGTCATCAATTGCCCCCCGGTAACGCAAAATGCCCTGAGGATCTACCAGAAACGCTTCTGGGGGTTTTTCCTGCCCCCAAACTCCGAGCCACCTCTTGGGTGACATCCCGGAGGTAAGGGAAATTAAGTTGATGGTTACTGGCAAAGGTCTTCATGCTGTCAAAGCTATCTTCGGGATAGCGATCGGCATCGTTGGCATTGATGCCAATTAAGGTACAACCCTGATCTTGGAAAGTTTCTTGTAGTTGCTTGAGCCGATCCAGATAGCCCTTAACGTAGGGGCAATGGTTACACATGACAATGATGGCAACTGCTTGAAACCGCTCCAGGTAGCGAGCCAAGTGATGCACGTTACCATCGATTCCCGGTAATTCAAAATCTGGAGCATAGTCACCGATTTGCGTACCCATGGGTTCCTAGCCTCCGCTCCGGCAGGTTGATACAGTTGCCAGAATATCAGAACGGGGACTTGGTGTCACACCTGCCAGGGTGTGTCCCAGGGCGCTCCCCCTACTTCCAATCCACCCAGATCACTGGTCGCCGCCAGGATCAGTTGATCGGTATGGCGATGGCGCAATTTCAGGTGAATGTGTCCCTGGGTAGTATCTCGACACCATCGTTGCAGTCCCTGGGCGGTTGGCACCCGCACCCAGGTACCCGGCTCCCAACAGCTCGCCTCTAGGGCGATCGCATAGTCCGCATTCTCGGCCTGCATGCGCCAGTGTCCCCATGGTTGAATTTGCCAATGGATTTGGGCATTCCAGGGAGCGAACTCGTAGAACCGACCTTGGTGGTGCAGCCCCACCATGCCCACGGATTCGTGCCACCCCAACACCTGTCGGCGGCCACCCCCCGCAGTTAAGGCCAAGTCTGGTTGCTGGGAGAAGGCATTACAGTGCAGCCAAAACCACTTCTGGGGAAAGGCACCCCCCCAGTTTTTCTCCGCATAGGCAGGGGCATTGATAAAGGTGTAACGCTGGCCGTACCAGTCGATCCAACCCGTTGCCCGACCAGTGGCCATCAGAACTTGCCAACCTGGCTCAAAAATGGGTAGCAATGACAACCACCCTGCGGTAGCTTGGGGGAGTTTACCGCGATCGCCGCAGGTATCCAGGGGTTGCACCCCATACTGCCAGCGAACAACGGCCTGGGAACCCGGATCGGCAAGTTGCCCCTGATGCCCGTGGGCAGTCACCTGATATCCCTCGAGAACCTGTTGGGCAAAGACCGCTGGTTTTAAGTAGCGCGGCACCTGTGCCTCCCTCGCTTTACCCCAATGCCCTAACCCTAACCCATGCCGCCACGCCCAAAAGTTGTGGATTTGGGGAAAGGTACGGCAAAGATAGGTATGCCCTGGCCCCAGAATTTGGGCGGCTCCTCCCGGCATCGCCCCTGCCTGATTTTCAATCGAGTACATAAAGGCAAAGGATGCTCCCTGGTTGGGGAGGGTGAGCCGGAAATACCAGCCTTCAAAGTAGGGTTGATGGGGGAGCCACCCCCCGTCATGGTAGCCGCTATGGGGGGGCTGCAAGTAGTGGTGCAGATCTGACATCCATTTAGCGGTGAAACAACGACGAAGGTTTAGGGACGGTTGAGGTGACGCAGCACTTGGTCAGACTGACGAATTTGGGCGGCGCTGAACCCTGCTTCATTGAGGTAATCTAAAAACCCTGGATCACGATAGCGGGGATCGAGATTGATGGCAGCGGCAAAGGCTTGTTTGGCAAGGGTGATTGCCCCGTTATCCCAGTAGGCGATCGCCAGGGCGACGAGGGGATGAGGATTTGTCGGTTCTAGGTCAGCTGCCAACTCTGCCGTTGCGATCGCCCAGTTATATTGCTTTAACTGATGTAAGGCCAAACTCATGTTGTAATAGGCAATTTCATTCTCTGGTTTGAGCAGCGCCGCCCAGGTGTGAACTACCACTGCTGCCGTCGGATCTCCATTCACTAAGTAGACAATTCCCAGGGCATTCAAGGCCGGAACCTGCTTGGGATCGCGAACCAACACCCGCACCAGGGTGTCCGCAGCGGCGGCTCCCTGTCCCGCCCGATGGTACGTCCAACCCAGCATCACCCGCCCTGACAGATCCTTGGGATCTAAGGCAACCGCCTGCTGTAAGGCCGCGATCGCCGCTGGATACTGCTCCTGGTCACGGTAGCGTAATCCTTGTTGCCGATAGTCACTGGCCGTCAGTGCTGCCATTGCTGAGGGGAGGGTTCCCAGACTGAGCAACAGGGGCAGACATCCCAGCCACCGGGTCATCCTCCTCGTGAGGCTAGATCCCATAGTCGGTTGGCGGTATCGGCAGCACCTGACCCAGGGCTAGTTTGGCGGCTCCCACCATCCCCGCCTGGTTGCCCAGTTTGGCCTTGAGCAACTGTAACCCCGCCCGCGAACTGGGTAGAACTCGTCTCTCAATTTCTGCTTGGGTTGCTGGCAGGAAAAAAATCCGCACTAGCACACACCCCACCACCAATGACGATGGCTTCTGGGGTGAGCACATAGATCAAACTCGAGAGGCCAATGCCCAAATCTCGCCCATAGCTTTGCCAAAACTCAAGGGCGGATGGATCGCCTGCGATCGCCTGCTTCCCCAGGACATCCGGTGCCAAACCTGTACGGCGATGGATTGCCTGGATGGACAGATGCTGTTCTAAGGAACCCTGATTGCCACTATTGCAGGGAGGACCTTCGGGATTTAGGGTAATCAACCCCAATTCCCCAGCGGCTCCCTCCGCCCCCACAAACAGATCGCCATTGATAATCACCGCACCCCCTACTCCGGTTCCCAAGGTGAGCAAAATTAGGTGGCGAAACTGCTGCCCAGCTCCCAACCACGCTTCTCCCAGTCCGGCACAGTTGGCATCGTTCGCCAAGATCGTAGGTCTGCCCGTTCGGGTCTCTAGCCAGTCTGCCAGGGGAACATCTTGCCAACCACAAAGATTGATGGCGACTCGGGCAATGCGACCCGCTGCGTCGGCAGGACCAGGGGTTCCGACCCCGATCGCTCCACAGACTTGATGGGGATCAAGGTCGGAGATCGCAGCCACCAGGGTTTCCAGAACCCGCTTCGGTGTAGCTGGCTGAGGGGTTGGGACGCTGAGGGATTGCAGGCAGGCTCCAGTAACCGTGAAACGCCCCAGTTTAATGGCAGTTCCTCCCAGATCAATTCCCATCACTTGGGGAGATGGATGCCGAGTCGCAGTGGATGGGCTCATAACGCTACCTCAGCCCTTGATCCGTTCTGGCATCCGAGTTTGGGTTTGGGTATGAACCGCCGGGGGGGTGGGTCGCCCAGGGTTTGTCGTTGTCCCGTCTTCCCGCTGTTCCCGCCGGGAAGGCGGCGGTTCCGGTTGCAACTGTTGCCGTCCGTTGCGAATCACCCGCATCATTTCCCCCAGTTGTTGTTCCATGCTTTTGAGGACGCGATCGGCGTAGACATCAGCCTCATGCTGGATGTCGTGACATTCTGAGATCGCCAGTCGTCGCATTTCTTCCAGCTCTTGCTGAGCCTGACGATGCATCCGCTCAATCTCAGCCATGGTGTGTGTCTGAGCGGCCTCACATTCTTGCTGCACCCGCTGGCGAATTTGCCGCGCTTCCTGCTCTGCCTGCTGAATAATCCCGATCTCATCAAGAATTTGCGCTGCCTGCCGTTCCGCTTGGTCGATTCGTTCCTGGGCATAGTGCTCGGCTTGGGACAGCAGTTCATCCTTGCGCCGCACCATCTCTTCGGCTTCGTGGAAGGCAGCGGGCAAACTCAGACGAATCAAATCCACTTGATCGAGAATATGCTCTTCATCCACCAAGGTACGGCCACTGAAGGGGAGCCGGGGACTATCTAAAATCATCTCCTCCAGCTTGTTGAGTTCGCGCTGAACATCAAGAGCCTCCGCTGGATGTTGCAGGGGAACAGAGCGAGAATTGAGATGATCCCGTTTCGGGGTAAGGCTAGAGGAGTCAGGACGCAACATTTTTAAAGACGCGATAGATATCTACAGCAACGTGTTGAGGAACCAGGTGATCAACGGAGCCACCAAATCGGGCAATCTCCTTGACCAAACTACTACTTAAAAAACTGTACTCATTGGAGGTTGCTAAGAACACCGTCTCAATCTGGCCTGAAAGTGTCTTATTAACATGGGCCATTTGCAGTTCTTTCTCAAAATCAGAGAGTACCCGCAGCCCTCGGAGGAGAACCGTTGCCTGCTGCATCTTGGCATAGGTAACGGTTAAGCCATCGAAGCTATCAACCTTGACCCCACTCAGGTGACGGGTGGAGTGTTGAATCTGTGTCAGACGTTCCTCGACGGTAAACAGGGGGGCTTTATTAGGATTCCGGAGCACAGCCACAATCACCTGCTCAAAGAGCTGACAGCCACGGTCAATAATGTCGAGGTGTCCTAAGGTAATGGGGTCGAAGCTACCAGGGTAAATGGCAATCACAGGCGGAGATCGCAGTTAGGACAACACAGTTAGGACAACATAGGAACTACAGCACAAAGCCCCCTGGGTTTGAACTGAAGTGGTAGGTATTATAGCCTTAATGCTTTGGAAAGTTTAGTCATGGGTTTAGCAGCAATGGCAAGATCCTGCGTAGATCCTCTGAGATATCTGGGGTGATTTATGCAAATTTATTTAAAGCACTCGGTCATTGTGTCGTAAAAATCCCGGTCGGACTGCTAAAGACGACACTCCCCAGTCAGTCCTTCAGACCTTATAGCTGGCAGTGATTGATCCCAGGTAACCCCAGCGGAGTCTCACGAGCCTGGAAACGACCCAATAGGCCATAGCTCACTAAGCCGACATACTCGCGCAGCACCAGCAGGGAGGACAGGGATCGGTGGGTTGGGAAGGGACTGGGGTGGGGAATCACCTGAAAGCCAAAACTTACAAAGGTCAGGTAGGATCGCAGCATGTGGGGGGCATCGGTAATCAACACTATGTGATAGATTTCCTGGGGTTGGAGCAGTGCTGCCGTATAGCGGGCATTTTCTTCGGTGGTACGGGAGCAGTATTCCCCCGAGAGCTGTTGGACGGGAACGCCTGCTGTCTGTAAATCCGTGATCATTTTGGGCGCATCCCCCGCCCCACTGACAAAAATTTCCGGGGCACGATGGGCCTGCCAAAGTTGGACACTGGTTTGGATGCGTGACGGGCGCAAGACCTCCCCTCGCCCCAGAACTACAATCGCATCCGCCGGGGCTCCGGTGTCAAAGGGCACGAATTGGGCCAGTAACCAGTTTGCCAGGGTGGCTGTGGGGGTAGCGATGGCCAGCAGATAAAACAACAGGGCGATCGCGGCGGGTCGGCTGAGATAGATTTGTAAAGGACGCGATCGCAGCAACCAGGGTAACCCCATCAGCACCAAGAGCGGCGGCACAATTAACCAGGGATGGGTGAGTCCATGAAACAGCCTCCAGGTGACATCAGTCCACTGCATCTTGTTCGTCATCCTCAGCGAGGGCCGCTGCCTTTGCCTGTTGCGCTAGGTCTTCAATGGCCAGTAATAAGGCTTCTTCCTGATCGATAAAATCTGCTTCTGGAATCTCCCCCATGTCATAGGCCAGTTGCAGGGCTAACAGCCGCTTATGGAGGTTCTCGGTCTCATCCAGCTCGGTATTCACCCGTTCTTGAATTTGTTCGCCGATCCAGGCAATGCCAAAAATTGGGGCGAACAGTAAACGTAACACCATAAGAAACCTCAACGAAGTTGGGTTAACTGGGCAAAGTTGTAGGGAGCTGTAAAGTTGTTGTAGCGAATCCGCAGGCGCTGCTCAAACTGCTGATCCAAGGCTTCTACGCGATCGCTGAATTCGGATTCTAACTCCCAGGGGATAAGGTAGGCAGCGTTATAAATCATGGCATCCGTGAGCGGGTCATTTTCAACGGTTTCCACCGCCAGGGGATTGAGGGCAGTGGCAAAGGCATCGATAATCGTTTGCTGACGATTTTGTAACAATTTCTCCAGGGTTTGGCCAATCGAGATCACCTGATCCATACTCAACGGTTGATCCAGGAGTTGATCTCGTTCTGCTTTGAGATTGGGATTCTCTTGGAGCAGGGTTTGCAGTTCCTGGTCTCGATCCCAGAACAGTTTCACCCCCACCTCTCGTTGGCCGTCCAGCTTGACAAATAACTCCGACAGACTTTGACCGTGGGGAAGAATTAACTGCTGGATCACCGTTTGCCAGTCTTCAATGATCAAGCCAAATTGCAGTGGGAGTAAGGTGCGATACCCTGCCTGCATCGCCTGCTCCAAGACTTTTTCATGCCCCAAGAGATGACGACGACTCGCCAAGTATCGCTCCTGCTGCGCCTCTGAGTAGAGAAACACAAATGGTTCGATCCCGTGGGACAACACGGGCTGCTGGTCTAGACCCAGGAGGGAGAGATCCTGTGGACCAGGAGCCGGAAAAATCCCGTAGAGATAAAGGCCATAGCCCATAGCTGGATCACAATTGAGAAAGAGCCATCACTCAGAGGGGTTGGGTGGTTAAGACCACCTGCAATCGGGCATGAATCAAGCTGATTTCAGCCAGCCCTAGGTCTATGCTACCTTCCAAAACCACTCCGGTGTTGAGCAGTCGATCCAACAATTCCAGAATGGTGGGGCTGTGGGAGTGCTCCCCAGGATAATAACCGCCAGATTTGGGCAGAAGAGTGCCGACCTCCCCAAGCTCAATATTTAAATCAGCTGGGTCAATTTTAAATACGGCGCACAGATCTAGCACTTGGGCTTCTAACCGCTGCAAGCTCTCTGCGGCTCGATTCAATTCTGTATCAGTAAGGGCACCTGACTCCATGCGACGGATCACCTGTGCCTCCATCAGTTGCCGCAACAGTTCCACAACGGTCAAGAGTAAGGGAGCCAGACCCGCATCTGGATTTGACTTGGGAGTAACTGCAATGCTCGGCGGGCGGTCTAGCTGCTGAGGAGTAGTGACTCCCATGACCATCACGGACTGGGATGGTTCAGGAGAGAACGCAGAGTTCATGGGGCAGAAGACTCTCAGTGCAGAAGGATTCTACTACTGTACAAGCGATTCAACCAACGGCGGCGGGCACGACTGGCGAGGAGTTGGGCATATCCAGTCGCCATGCGAGCTTTGTCACTGGCTTTGTAGCTCAAGCCAGTGACAACCCGCCCCGAGCGAAAGCTGGGAATGGTACGACTGGTGGCAATTTGCTTGATGGTTTTGATCGCAATCATTGCACACGTCCTCGCAAGCAGTGGGTTGTTTGAGGTTTTAGGTCGAGGGCGGCAGCTCTGCTCCCCCATGGGGCAGAACCGCAGGGGTAGGTGGGGTAGCTAGGGCGTGCAGTTCTCGTACTTGGGCTTCTAAACTTTGAATCCGTTCCTGAAGTTGTTGATTGGTTTCTGTGAGGGTGCGAGCCTGACTACTGAGATAGGGGTCGCTTTCCCACCAGTTAATGCCAATTTCTCGGGCCTTATCAACGGAGGAGATCAAGAGCCGAATGCGGATATTCAGCAGTTCTGTGGAGCCAACGGATACGGAAATATCCCCAGCAATGACAATGCCTTTGTCGAGCACTCGCTCCAGAATATCCGCCAGGGTAGAACCTTGGGTAGACATGGGAATGGTTTTCTGAGCATCGCGAAAGCTACGCTGAGGATTACCGGTGTCAGCGCCAAGGGGGGATGGGGTCACAGTTGGTTATCCTTGGGTACCACGGCAATGAGATCGCCTGATCGCATTAAAATTCCCTGGGCAACCAGCGATCGCAGTGCCTCCACGGCTTGCAGGCGATTAATCTGGAGACGCTGCTCAATCTCCGCCAGGGATGCACCCCCAGATTGACAGAGATAGGTATAAACCTCGGATACAAAGGCAGTGGCACCGTTGCCTGACAACACATCCCTTGTGGGTAGCTCTACCATCGCCGCTGTTGGAGGCAGTGGTTCTTCTGCCAAGAACAGCCCATTCATGATTTCCCATAGAACGGCTGTGGCTTCTGGCAAGGGTCGTCGGGTGCGGGAAAACAGAATATCTCCACAGGTGTCACGAAAGTCAGGATGTTCAGGTGCTACCGGAATTTCATGCCCCTGGCAAATTTTGGCAATCATTAAGCAAGAACGCAATCCTGAGGCCAGATCGGCTTCGGTACGGGCACGGAAGGCTTTCACCAGTGCGACTATCACCTGAGCATCACTGCGGTTAATCCCGATTTTCTGAACCAAGATTTCTTGCTGGGTCAGTTCATCCGGCTCCGGTACATTGATGGTAATCAGCCGATCCATCAGTGCATCCTGGGTGTCATGAACGCCGCAGTATTCCTCTGGATTGGAGGTAAAGATGGCGCGAAACTTGGGATGAACCCGCACATATTCCATGCGGTTGGAACTGGGGGGTAGGGCTAAGAGCTTTTCCTCTAGGGCAGACAACAGCACATTGTTGACTTCTGGGCGTGATCGATTGAATTCGTCATAAACCAGGGTAAATCCTTCCCGACAGGCCAAGGTCAAGCGAGAGTCCACCCAGTTCTGACGTAGTTCGTCTTCGACCTTGACCACACTATGGATATAGTTATCCACAACTTTTTTACGGGTATACCCCGACTGGTTACCAATCAGGTCAGAGGTAGTGAATTCATCGTCCCCAAAGATCAACATGATGGGCCGACTCAGTAAGTCGGCCAGATGCATGGCTAAGGTGGTTTTACCAGTTCCGGCAGGCCCTCGCAAATGCACCGAAAAACCAGATTGAAGATACCGGAGGGCGCGGGTAGCAATTCGCTCCACAGCGGGCGTACTCACAAATCCCCCAGGGCGGGCTTGCAGAACAGTAGTCACTGGAGCGCATCCTCCTTGATAAACACTGGGAACAGAACAACCTTTCAGGACAATGCTATCCCTTTAACTTCAGCGATCGCCCTAGGCGCGGGACAGATCTTCGACTAGGTGCTCCACTAAGTCCTGGGCTCGGCTGGGCATAATGGGAGCCGAGAACAAATCAGCCGCAGACTTGACCAGGATGGGTTTTGACACCACAGGGGTTGGCGCAGGGGGGATGGGGGGTTGGCACCACCACGGGCGCTGGTTTGACTTCAACCACAGCTGGGGCTGGAGCAACCTCAGGGGTTTCACCCCAGACATGACGATGCAGGGCAATTCGGAAGTTCGTCAATTCAGCGGCGATCGCCTGGGTATCGGTGAGCCGCTGGGTTTCCAGGGCTGTGAGATAGCTGGCAACCTGGGTACTGAGACCCTCTGAAAATGCCGCCAAGTCTGTCAGCAATTGCTGCCGTTGTTGAACCCGTTGCTGGGCATGGTTCTGGAGCAATTGCTGGGTCTGCTGTTGCTGTTTCCGAACCTCAGCCTGTCGTTGTTGCTGTTCAGCCTGAAATTGTTGCTGAAGCGCTGCCACCGTTGCCTTCAAGGTCAAATGAAACCCTTGGAGATCCGTGGCCAACTGCTGAGACATTAACTGGCGATCGCTGGCTGTCAGCAGCAAGAATTGGCGAATCCGAGACTGGAGTACTTGCACAAACCCATCTAACTCCTGGGCGACTTCCTGGGCTTTTAGCTGTCGCTGAGACTGCATAGCGGTGAGGAAATCTTGGGTTACCTGGTGCAGATTCAGGGTAAAGGATTGCAACTGGGCTTTCTGAACTTCGCGTGCCTGAACTCGGTTGGTAGCCGTAGCCAGGAGAAAGCTGTCAACCTTTGCAGCCAGTTGGGTGCGAAATTGATTCAGATTGTTTTGCAGGTCTTGGGTCTGTTGCTGACGCGATGCTCTCATCGCAGCCAGCGTTTCTTGAACGTCTTGTTGCCGCTGGACAAGTGCCTGCTGCCGCTGCTGCTTTTGCTGATGCCATACATCTTTGAGAGCCATACTCAAAATTCCCCTTGAAACCTTGACGACAAATTCCCTGGAAGGACTAGGGGAGTTTGATCTGATCGATTCAACTCCCCCAGTCGAACGGCATTACACCGCCGGGACAGCTGCCTGGGCAGTCAAGCCAACGGCTTCGGCATACTTCAGATAGGTCTCGACGGACGCAATCACCACCCGAGCTTCAATGGCTAACAATTCAATGCCAACCAGTGAGACCCGAACCCACGCATCAATGACGATCCCTTTATCGAGGATCCGGTCAATAACTTCAGCCAAGCTGGAGGAAGAGTTTACTTTTTCAACTGCCATGGTTTTACTCGCAAGTCTGTGAATGACGGACAAAAATAAGAGGATGCAAACGATACTAATGTACAGTGTAATCCCTGAGAAGACTTAATCATACTCGCCAAGTCTTCTGAGTACTTTCACCTGTAGTTCTAGGATGGAACTAACGCTTACGTTCTGTACTCTAGCGACTGGAGAATTTGCCTGATATCCGTACTATTTCGGAAGTTTTGGTTCTGATTGTGGAAATCTACGAGCTATCCGTAGCATTTCATACCATCCTGGATTACGAACCATTAAGTATGATTGATCCCCAAGCAGAGATCGGTGATCCTAGGCTTTCTGAAGCGGTGTTACCTCAACCCAGGAAGCATGGGATCAACCGGGGATCAAGCAAAAATCGCAACCAAGTTGGGAAAACTGAATCCCCAATTTAACCGGGCTGGCGTTGATTGGATAGCACCTGGTAGGCAGTTTGAAAGTCTTCCATGGAAATTTGAATGGTTGCGGGATCACTCAACCCTAGGGCACGATACTTACGAATCGCAGCCAAGGCTGCCTGATTACTCAAGAGTGCCAAGTCGGCACCATTCCAACCCTCGGTTTGCTCGGCCCATTGGGTCAGATCAACTGCCCTCAGGGGTCGGTCCTGGTTATGGACTTGCAAAATGGCCAATCGAGAGTTAGCGTCTGGCAGATCTACCTTCAGTTGCAAATCTAACCGCCCGGCTCGCAACAGTGCAGGATCAAGAGCCTCGGGTCGATTGGTGGCCCCGACGAGAATAATCCCCGCTGCCCCCTGTAACCCATCGAGTTCGGTGAGCAGTTGACCAACGACGCGATCGCTGACTCCTGAATCGCCGTTATAGCGGCCTCTAGCGGGAGCCAACGTATCCATTTCATCAATGAAGATGACACAGGGAGCTGCCTGACGAGCCTTGGTAAACAGCTCTCGCACGGCTTGCTCGGAGGCACCTACCCAACGGCTGAGGAGTTCAGGGCCATTGACGGCAATAAAATTCGCCCGAGCTTGGGAAGCTACGGCTTTAGCCAATAGGGTCTTGCCAGTGCCCGGTGGCCCCCAGAGTAAGATCCCGCGCAGGCTTTTGGCTTTGGTTTGCTGGTACAGCTCCGGGTGCAGCAGGGCACCTTCGACGGTTTCTTGCAGGGTTTGTTTAATCGACTCCAGCCCCCCGAATCTCCTCCCAGGCGACCTGGGGAGATTCCACCTCCACCGAGCGCAGTACGGAAGGTTTGACTTGCTTCAGCGCTTGGTAAAAGTCTTCCTGCTTCACAGTCATTGAGTCTGGCAGGGGGGCATCCAGGGAGGGGGCAATGCGTCGCAGGGCACTGTAGGCAGCTTTCTGGGCCAGGGCTTTGAGGTCAGCCCCCACAAACCCCACCGCCAAGTCCGCGATCGCCCCCAATTCCACACAGGTATCCAAGGGCATGGCTCGGGTGAGAATGGTGAGGATCTCCAGTCGGCCATTGCGATCGGGAACCCGAAACTGAACTTCCCGATCGAAGCGTCCCGGACGCCGCAGTGCTGGATCGAGATGATCGGGACGATTGGTTGCCGCCAGCACTAAAATGCCGTCGGCCTTGGCAAACCCATCCATGAGGCTGAGCAGTTGAGCCACCACCCGCTTTTCAACTTCTCCTTCTACCTTGCTGCGATCGGGGGCGAGGCTGTCAATTTCATCAATGAAGATAATACAGGGAGTTGATCGAGTGGCTTTTTCAAAGATCCCCCGCAGGCGAGTCTCCGCTTCGCCATAGTATTTGCCCATGACCTCGGGGCCAGCGATCGCAATATAATTCACCCCCAAATTCTCAGCGAGGGCACGGGCGGTCAGGGTCTTGCCGGTTCCAGGGGGGCCAACCAATAACACCCCGCGAATGGCTTCCAGTCCAAGCTTTGCCAAGAGGTCGGGACGTTTCAGCGGGATTTCCACCAGTTCTCGCAGTTCCTTGAGAACTGCGGTTAAGCCACCCACATCTTTGAGAGACGGAGCTTTGGGATCAGATGCTGGGGGCGTAATCGTCACCTCCGATTTAGATGGGGAGTTGTCGCTGGTGGCTGTGGAGTTGCTGTCAGCAGATGGGTGAGTACGGATGCGGCTGATACCAATACCGCTGGGAATATTGCCCTGACGGGGAATGCTACTGAGATTGCGGGCACCTAGCTGGACATCGGTTCTCAGTTCCCCTTTTTCCATTTTTTCTTCTAAGGCTCTGGCAATTTCTAGCAGTTGCTCAAACCCCTTGAGCCCTCCCCCAAATAAATCACTCATAGTGCCGATCCGCCTCTGACGTTTCCCTTAGGGTACCCAATCGGCGGCGGGCTTTCATCGGTGCGTTGATCCCCATCTGCGGCACAGCTGTCCCCGGAGTGGCTAGGGTGACCCATGGGGGCGATCGCCCTGGAAAAACAATTTGTAGACGACCCAAGCAACCACCAGCACCAAAACGATGTGGGTTAACCAAGCCGCCACCCGAATCGCCACCACCACCGCCACCACAATGGCAAAGAACGTTGCCCACTTGACCAGGGTGCGAGAGAGAGCTCGGGGTGAAAACGCCCCAGGGTTAAGGGACCGTGGCGGCGGGGAGCGATGGTTAATCTCCTGCTCTAACTCCCGCAGTCGCAAAGCCCGTTCCCGTGCCGCCAATTCCTGTTCGCGTCGGTGCAGTTCATCTTCCTGGGGATTGGGAGCACTCATAACCCTGACACTGGGATCGCTGGTTGTGGGTTCCTGTACGCTAACATGACAGAGCTAATTCCTTGCGGCTCTATCCTGCTTTCTATCTTTAATGTGTCGTTTACTCGGCTATCTGGGGGTGCCAATTCAATTGGATACCCTCCTCTATCAAACCGAACATTCTCTGGTGGTGCAGAGCTATCAACCCCAGGAGATGACCGCTGGGTTGTTGAATGCCGATGGCTTTGGGATCGGTTGGTACCATCCCCACCAGGATGCCCTCCCCTATACCTATAAAAATATCCTGCCGATCTGGAGCGATATTAATCTCCCCCACCTCAGTCGCTACATTGAGTCCGGCTGCATGGTCGCCAATGTTCGCAGTGCAACATCGGGACAAGCCGTTGATTTAAGCAATTGTCAGCCCTTTAGCAGTGATCGGATTCTCGGAGTTCACAACGGTTTCATCGAACAATTTCGCCAGACCCTCTATCGCCCGATTCGCCACCGCCTTGAGGATGATGCCTACCAGGGCATTGAGGGGAGCACCGATTCAGAACACATCTTTGCCCTGCTCCTGGACTTGATGCAAACCACTGGTATGACTCTGGAGCAAGGGCTGCAAGCCACCTTGACCCTGCTGAGTCAAATGGCCCGGAGTCACCCCACCCAGCTGTCGGCGAATTTAGTGCTGACCGATGGTCAGCAACTGGTTGCCTCTCGGTTTGCGACCCGTTCTCCGGCTCCCTCTCTCTACTGGCTCCGGAACCAGTCTCCCGTTGCCAATGGGGTGTTAATTGCATCGGAACCCCTATTTGCCGGAGCTTGGCAACGGGTTCCAGAACAGACGCTGCTGCGGGTCGATCGCGATTTAACCGTGGTGGTGCAATCTCTGAAGGCAGATTAAGATCCTGATTGCTCAACTGCTAGAGCCGAATGCGGGTGGCAAAGTTCTGCGATCGCGTTGGGGACAGAGATCGGGCTTTGAGAATCGCAGCGGACAGAAAGGCATAGGAAATTGCTCCAATCACCGGGGAGATGAAAATCCCAAGGGACACGGAGGCAGTGGCATTCCAGAAGGCATGGAGTGCTGCTGCCGTCAGATACCCCACCGCCAAAATTAGCCAGCGTTGGGAGGGAATTAGCACACTCAGGCCAATAAAGTAACCAAAGTAGCCACTGTAGGCTAAGTGACCCGCCACGGCTCCAATGATCCGAGGAATTAAGAGTTGCAAACCTGCCAGCTGAGAACTTGACTCCACGGCATCAGGAACATACTGTCCCAGGGTTTCTAAGAGGGTAAAGCCCACCGCAGATGCCGCCCCCAGCAGAATGCCATCCAGAGGTTCCCAAACGCCAAGGCGTTCACGGCTGGGCGATCGCAACTGTCGTCCCAAAAACAGCGCCACAAATACAGGCAAGGACTTTAGGAGTTCCTCCGCCATACCTGCCCCAAAGAAGTTGCCAACCAGGAGGCGGAAGAAATTGGTACCGGTGGTTAAGTCAGAGATATTCCCTGGCAAGATCTGGCGAAAGACCAAGACGAACACCCCCCACACTGGACTGATCAAAAGCACCATGGTGGTGATGGCAGTCCCCATAATCAACCACCAGGGCTTACGCTTGCCACAGAGCTGATAGACAAAAAAACTAGGCGGCACCGGATAAATACAGCGCCAGTACCAGGGCAAAGACCCCAAAATCATCGCTGCTGATAAACATCAGCACCACGAACAGCACGGTGAGAATACCAGGGATCAAAAAAGCTTTGCGGGTGAGATCCCCTCCCGTGGAGAGGATGGGCAGCAATTGACTCAGGGAGAGAGAGGCCGTTGTCCCAGGGGCATGGGTGGCTTCTTCCAAGGGTTCAGGGATTAGCAGTGGCATCGACTTCTGGATTTCAAAGCAAAATTCCACGACTTTTTGCCCCAGGGTAATGCGATCGCCGGATTTCAGTAGCCGACAGTCCTGAAGTCGTTGGTCATTGACATAGGTACCATTGGCACTCTCCAAGTCACACACTTGCCAGGTGCCCGGTTGCAAGGGGCGAAGTGCTAGATGACGCCGCGAGACGCCTCCGTATTGGCCGGAGTCCAGAACGATCTGGCAACTAGGATCACGCCCGATCACCACCTCTTGCGCCGGAGACAGTGGGTAATACCGGGAGGACTGTCCTTGCAGATTAGCCGTGAGTAATCGCAGAAATGCAGTTCCATCCGGAATCCCCGTCATCTTGGTTCCCCTGCTATGATTCGCCCCCCCATTGTATTCACAATCGTCACCCAGACATCCCCTGAGAATTAGATCATCCCTCGGGGCACACCGAACCTTAAAGCTTTACTGTAAGTTCCTTCCCACCGCTGTTGCTGACGTCGATAATGGAGCCAGATTCTCCCCTTGATCGCCATGCCAGACGTACTCCCCCAGGTAGGCTATGAAATTGTCCACTCAACACTAGGACGGATGCGCTGCCGCATTCGTTATTTAACCCTGGATGAATCCTATGCCCAGCAGCTGGAGCAACAGCTGCGATCGCAGGTTTGGGTGTCCCAGATGCGGATCAATGCCGCCGCCGCCTCCCTGATTGTGGAGTATTCCGGGAGCCAGTTGTCCCCCGCGGAGGCAGAGGCTCGGTTAGTGGCGGTGATGGCGCAGTTCAGCATCGTCACCAAAATCAGTCCCCCAGGGGCACCAGAGCCAGTTGCCCCCCCGAGCATCCCAGAGATCCTGCCCCCCGCCCACTCCGAAAGTCAGGCATTCCAGGGGCATCTCGAATCCATTGCCGGGGGCATTGTGGGACTGGCAACGGGAGAAATCGTCGGTGGGGCGATCGGTGGCGTTGCCGGCGGGATGGTACTAGGGCCGGCAGGCGTCCTCCTGGGCAACCGAGTGGGGGGATTTGCAGGGTCGGTTGTGGGAGCCACGATCATGGGCGATGTCGCGCCTAACCTCTTGCGCGGGGGAAATGTGGCGACTGTGCCGGGGGTTAACCCCGTGCGACTAGAAACAGCCTTACAAAAAAGAGCCGGGGATAAAGTCGGTGCCACCATTGGTGAAGTCACGGGCAAAACTATTGGCACTGTTGCTCTAGGCCCGGTCGGTGCTGTCATTGGCACGGTCATTGGAGGAGCCGTGGGAGGACGGATAGGCGAGGATGCCGTCCATCAGTTTAAGCATCCCAGTCCTTCCCCCTCTCATCCCTCCTCTGGCAACGTGTTACAGGATCTCCAATCCTGGATTGATCGCACCTCTCGAGATTTTGCGGGCGAGACGAGTACCGCGGTTCTCGGCAGTACCCTGGGAGGACTGTTTTTAGGAACTTCAGGTCGGGATACCGGACGCCGGATTGGTTCCTACGTCGGCAGACGCTTGAACTGGCGAGATCCATCGCCACCGCCAATTTTGGAGGCTACAACCAGCCCTGCATCCCCTGCCCCGGAGAGCACCGCCATTGCATCGCCCCCTACGATGATGTCCGAGGGCACCCAGTCATTGCCACCAGCAACAGAGCCATCCTTAGGGGATCACGGTTAGTTTGGCCTGACAGTGAATTACACCAGACTCAAGCCTCAACTGGTGTAATTCCACCTCGGAACCCAGATCAATGCTGAAATGGCGCGACTGCATTCGCGAGACTCCTGGATCTAATCCGGGAGCCGCTAACCAGCGCAGGTGGGTGAGCTGCAACTCCTGGGGACTCCTCAGTGTCAGACCGGTTTCGAGTTCCACTGGGATCTCCTCCCCCGCATTGTTGAGCAAACCCTGGAGGATGACGCGATCGCCCGCAATTTCTACCTGCAACTGTCGCAAGCTTAGATCCGCAACCGCCGCAATACTGAGGGGCTGTACCCCCTGTTCTAGGGGATGGGGTGGTTGGTTTAACAGCGTTCCTAGAAAGGCCGTCACGGCCTCGGCTAAAAGAGGCGTCTGTAGGGAGGCATTTAAATCAGTGACTTGAATACAGACGCTTCCCGTGATCGGAATCGGTTCTAGAATCCGCAGGGGCTTGCCCCGCAACACCTGTCCCAAATTGACACGAATATTGGCGGCGACCAGGTTCAACTGCGTCAAATGCAACCCTTGGTAAACCACCTGTTGGGCTGAGAGGGAGACCTGCTGAATCACCCCGGATAACAGTCGGCGATCGCCACTTTGAACCTCTACTTGGAGATCTGCGATCTGTTCGACCTGGGTTTTAAGCCACAGGCGCAAGGCTGAAGATAGTACTTTGGCGATCCATTGGCGACGGGAAGCAGTTGCGGTTTCAGCTTCCAGATCGAGGTGGGGATCTAAACAGTCTGATGGCAGTTGGGACTCAGGGTTGTCGCAGCGGGATGTCATTCCTGGAGAGTATTTTTACTTAGCTAAGAGATAACTCAACCTATCATAAGCGGCAGCTGGATCGGCTTTTGCTCCCCAATATTGCCAAAATATTTTTAAATCCTGACATAAAGTATTTTTTTGGGATCATCCGCGATCCGATTCCCTGTATTTGATCCCGATCTTCGATCGTTTGTCATGAAATAATAACATTAAGATCCCCGATTCCCTGATAAATTCGTGAAGTGCAGTAGAATTAAGCTATTCAGACCCTTGACCCTCCGACTGCTTTTTTGCAATATGTAACTAACACCTGATCCCTAAAGATACTCAAGTTCATTTGAACTGCCATGTAGGTGACGATTCAGGCTGAGGGGCTTGCCACCAATTACCCTGCGAACCCCTGGAACTTCAGGAGCTGCTGTAAGTGATTGAGCTTGCTTGACTATTACTTAGTTAATACATATGTACGAATTCGGAGGCTTATGCTCAAGGACTCTTTCAGATAATGACCCCGAAAGATTTCCCAAGTAACTGGAGGCGCTACCAATGGCAAAAGAACGGCCCCCTTTAGACGAGATGACACTCAGACAACTCCGCCGGGTTGCCAGTGAGTGCAACATTTCCCGCTACAGCCGTATGCGTAAATCTCAATTGTTGGCATCCATTCTTGAGATCCAACGCACGAAATTCTCTTCAGTCAGCAGTCGTTCATTAGAGGCACAAGAAGCCGTGGAAGCAGCAAAATTTGAACTCGGTCAAGAAGATAAAGTGGGTGGTACCCTCGCAGCTGTTGATGAAGGATTGCCAGATCTTCCCAGTGGTTATGGTGAAAGCCGCATTGTCTTGATGCCACGAGATCCCCAATGGGCCTATGCCTACTGGGATATTCCCAATAGCCACAAAGAAGATTTACGTCGTCAGGGTGGGCAACAGTTAGCCCTCCGCCTCTACGATGTCACCGACATAAGTCTTGAATACCAAAGCCCCCATAGTATCCAGGAATATCCCTGTGATGAAATGGCGCGGGAATGGTACTTGCCGATTCCGGTCAGCGATCGCTCTTATATATTGGACATCGGCTACCGCTGCATGGATGGGCGTTGGCTAGTACTCGCCCGTGCTGCTGCTGTGCGCATTCCTCCCGTTTATCCCTCTGACTGGATTGAAGATCAGTTCATCACCGTCGCTTGGGACGAAGATTTGCGCGGCAAAACCTTTGCTACGCTGGTTCCCCCCAGTCGGCGCATGCCTGTGGGTGTGGACATGGGTAATAACCCCATCTATGACCAGATCTTTGGCATGTCCCAGAGTGTAGAAGCCCAAAGGGTTGCGGGTTCTCTGTTTGGCTCCATGCAGCAGGTTCCCGTACACGAACAGGCCATCAGTTCCTATGTCTTCCCCTCAGGAGTTGGCATGTGGGCAGTTCCCACGGCTTCGGGACTCACCATGTCGGGGGTCGGCATGTCGGGAGTTGGCTTTGGGGCCTCTATGGCACCGAATCGTCCCCGCCAATTCTGGCTGGTTGCCGATGCGGAGCTGATTGTCTACGGTGCCACCGAACCTGATGCCACCGTTACCATTGGGGGACGCCCGATCAAACTGAACTCCGATGGTACCTTCCGCTTCCAGATGTCCTTCCAGGATGGTCAGATCGATTACCCAATTATGGCCGTGGCAGTGGATGGGGAGCAAACCCGTTCCATCCACATGAAGTTCGATCGTGAAACCCCCAGCCGCCACACCAACACCAAAGAAGAAGCGGTTCTAGAGTGGCTCAGCTAAAAGTGTCATCGCGCTAAAAGATCCGCAAGTCTCATAAGCCCCGACCATCCATCGGGGTCTTTTTTGTTTCAATGTTCAGTAAATCTATTTCTGAGTTTGCCTACCTTGAGTCATCATGGCATTGCCTGGGGGCATACCTCTCATTTGGGACTGGGCGATCGCCAGGCACCAGCAGACGATAGGATGGGGAGTATTTGGATGCCATTCCTCTCTCCTGCTTAATTTGAAACTATGCCCACTGCCCTTGTCATTGGTTTGGGAAAATCTGGAATTGCGGCTGCTCGTCTTTTACAACAGCAAGGATGGCAGGTCATCGTCAGCGATCGCCAGATCTCTCCAGCGCTCCTGAACCAACAACAGCAGTTAGCCCGTGAGGGGATTCCCGTTTGGTTGGGACATGCCTTTGATCTGGAGGCGACCGATACCCCCAGTAATTTAGACCTCGTGGTGGTCAGTCCTGGGGTGCCCTGGGATCTCCCCAAACTCCAGGCCGCCCGCGATCGCGGTATTGCAATGGTGGGAGAAATTGAGCTAGCTTGGCGCACCCTGGGTCAGAGTCCCTGGGTTGGCGTCACTGGCACCAACGGCAAGACAACCACCACGGCGTTAATCGCGGCAATCTTTGCCCAAGCGGGTCTCCAAGCCCCGGCCTGTGGGAATATTGGCTTTGCGGCCTGCGAATTAGCAACCGCCGCCCTCACCGCCGCCCAGCCGCCAGATTGGGTGATTGCTGAGATCAGCAGCTACCAGATTGAATCCTCCTCCACCGTAGCCCCCCGAATTGGGGTCTGGACAACCTTTACCCCCGATCATTTGAGTCGCCACTACACCCTGGAGAACTACTTCCGCATCAAAGCGTCACTCCTGCAAGCCTCAGAACAGCGGGTCTTAAACGCTGATGATCCCTTCCTGAATCAACACTGTGTTGCAGGCTGGTCAGATATTTGCTGGACCAGTACCCAGGGGAAATCTCATTTACCTGCCGACCCCAACCTGGGGGTTTACCTGGAAGATGGCTGGGTAATCGCCCAGGGGGAACCAATTGTTCAGGCAACCCAACTGCGGATGTTGGGGCAGCATAATCTGCAAAATCTGCTGATGGCAGTGGCTGTAGCGCGACTGGCAGGCATCGAATCAGCGGCGATCGCCGCTGCCGTGGCAACGTTTCCAGGGGTGGCGCACCGATTGGAACACATTGGCACCTGGCAGGGGGTCACCTTTATTAACGACAGCAAAGCCACCAACTATGATGCCGCCCAGGTGGGATTGGCAGCGGTCAAGGCGCCGGCGATTCTCATCGCTGGCGGCGAAGCCAAAGCTGGGGATGATCAGGGTTGGATTGCCACCATTCAGGCTCAGGCAGCCCATGTGTTGCTGATTGGTAGTGCGGCTCCTGCCTTTGCCCAGCGCCTCGACCAAGCGGGTTATCACGCCTACGACATTGTGGAGACGATGGAACGTGCGATTCCCAGAGCGGCAACCCTGGCCCAACAAGTCAAGGCTGCGGTGGTGTTACTGTCTCCAGCCTGCGCCAGTTTTGATCAGTACCCCAACTTTGAGACTCGGGGTGATCATTTCCGGCGCATTTGCCAGGAGCATTTCAGCTAGTTATAGGGTTCAACGGTGGCGGGTAGGCCATTGCTAACGAGTAATTGCAGTAGCTCATCTGCCTTGGCGCGATCGCTAAATGCACCAGCCTGCATGATCGCTCGACCATTGGAGAAGGTGCGAAATGCCCCCGGCACTAAACTCTTCACCAGGGTTTGTTCATTGGCATTTTCGGCAGCCACCACGACTCGGTAGCGCAATCCCAGGGCTGCGGGCTGCACAGCCACTGCGGGGGGCAAAATCACGGGCGGACTGTCACCATTGCCCACCGGAATCTCAGAGTTAGGAACCGGTAGGATTGATCCAGCGACGGGAGCGGCTCCCAGGGTGGGAGGGGGATTCAGCATGGCTGGTGTGGCAGTTGGTGTAGACCGAAGGGCGGCTGGGGTTGGTGGCAGGCTTAAGGCATCTGGGGGAGGCACCGGAATCTCGATCCCCCCAGCATTGGAGAGGGGAGGATTCGGGAGCGACTTATTGGTGGTCGGGGGAATGAGATTCAGGGGGAGACTGATCGGTGACGGGGAGGTAGGAATTTTGGGAGTGGGGAGAGCACTGGTGCTGGAGACCATGGGTAACCCCGGCAAGGCGCGAACGGGGGTAACTGACTGGAAGCAGGGGCTGGCCTAACAGGAATCAGGAGGGCGGGGTGTTCTGGGAAGGTAAGGGGGGAAGACCACTGGCCATGGAGTCAGGAGGGGCGCTAGGGCTTTGGGAGGGTTGCCAGCTTGATTGCATTTCCGGGGGCGGAACGGGAATTTCAATGGCTGTGGGGGTACCGTTACCCGTGGGAAGCCCTGAGGCAGAACCACCCCGAGAGCTGGGTAGAGAGCGAGGGGTTAAATTCACCGTCACGGGACTGGGGATCTGGGGACGGATCGGGGCAACTGCCACCCTGGGATTGAGCGCCCCTCCTAGATCCACCCGCCCACTGATTTGATTCCCTGAGAACTGATTGCCATAGGCCAGGAGAATTTGATTCCTGGCGGCATTGTTAATATCAAACCGCCCATTATTGCGAAAGAGATTGCGACCTGCTTCCATCCGGCTTCCCAGGTCGGGGGCAGCTAGGGCGATCGCGACCAATCCATCCCGTTGGCAGTTTTCAATCACATTATCCCGCAGGATCGGACGGGCACTGGACTGCACAACCACCCCATCTTTATTGAAACTGATGCGGTTTTTGACTAAGACTGGGGCTGCACTCATGCCGATATTCACCCCAAAGCCAGTGTTTTCAAAAACATTGTCCTGCACCTGGGGTTGGGCCGTTCCAAAGACACTGATGCCACTGGCACCATTCTGGTAAAAATAATTGCGCTGAATCAGTGCTGTGCTGCGGCCATTCACAGAGATACCATCATGGGTGCTGGCGGTAAACGTACTGTCAGTGATAGTGGGACTACTCGAATCAATCCAGAGTCCATATCCCCTGGGACTGGGGTTGGTAATCGTCACCCCGATGATGCTGGCCTGATTAGCTCCCAACAAGGCAATATTTTGACTGGCCGCCGTAGGACTGAGAAAGGCACCACCGCCCCGAATGACAATGTTGCGTCCCCGTGAGGGGGCATCTCCCTTCAGGGTCACACCGGGTTTCATTAGCAGCGGGAACTGTTCCCCGGTATCCAAGCTGTAGGTTCCGGCGGCAAGTTGGATCACGGTATTGGGCTGTGATGCTTGCAGTGCCTGAGTAATGGTTTTGAAGGGGGCTGTACTGCTGCCATTGCCCCGCAAATCATCCCCAGTTGCTGGGTTCACATACACCAGGGTAGCGATAGTCGGTACCTGAGCCAGGGTGTGGTTCAACACTCGACTCGGTGTTGTGACTGTCAATGGCACTGCTGCTGTCGCTGGGGCAACTTGTTCTAAGAGCCCCAGTAGGGCAATGGTGATGACTCCGATGCCGCATCTGATCCCTTGTCGCCAGATGTCCGGTCGTCGGCCTACCGTTGGCGATGAGCCGCGATCAGCATCTTGTTTCCAACACTCTCCTTCCGTCCAACCCACAACCGTTACTCCTCCAAACACACAGGCTATTGTTTCATCTTTGATTGAGATTTCTAAGACACAACTGGAAAATTCAGGAGACAATCAATCTATAAAAAGTTTTACTATTTTCATCGATTGACCGCAGCGGGGGCTGAGCCTCTAACATCACAGGTCACATCCCGCGATGTTAGAGGCTGAACCTGCTTTCCAGCATGAGTGAGTCCCCAGTTGCCAGCCCCCGCCATCTCCAGAAGCGTCTAAGTACCTGCCTGTTAGGATGAAAAAATGGAAGGAGTTGTTCCAATGGGCAACCAAGAGCATGGGGCTTTGCAGCCCGTCCTCTGCCGGATTTTAGATGCCAATCTAGATCGGGCACGGGAAGGCTTACGAATTATCGAGGAATGGTGTCGATTTGGCCTCAACAGTGGCGCGCTCACGGAGGTCTGTAAACACCTGCGCCAAGAACTTGCCATCTGGCATACTGCGGAACTGCGTTCTGCCCGCGATACCCCAGGTGATCCAGGGACGGAGCTTACCCATCCCCAGGAAGCTCAACGCACGGATCTACAACAAGTTCTGCAAGTCAATTTCTGCCGAGTTCAGGAAGCCCTCAGGGTGCTGGAAGAGTATGGCAAACTCTACCAACCAGAAATGGGCACTGCTTTTAAGCAGATGCGCTACCAGGTGTACACCCTAGAAAGTAATTTATTGGCAGGTCACCGCCACCAGCGCCTCCTGCGATCGCACCTGTACCTGGTGACCTCGCCCACGGAGTCATTGCCGGCGGTTGTCGAAGCAGCCCTGCAAGGGGGGGTGGATGTGGTGCAGTACCGAGACAAAAACAGCGACGATGGGGTGCGGTTGCAGAACGCCAAGCAACTTTGCCATCTCTGCCATCAATACGGAGCCTTATTTATGGTCAATGATCGGGTGGATCTGGCCTTGGCCGTTGATGCCGATGGAGTTCACCTAGGACAGCAGGATCTACCTGTTGCCGTAGCTCGCCAGCTCTTGGGGCAGCAACGGTTGATTGGTTGTTCCACCACAAACCCCGATGAGTTAAAGGCAGCCCTTCAATCAGGAGCCGACTATATCGGTGTTGGGCCGGTCTATGAAACTCCAACCAAAGCAGGTAAAGCCGCCACAGGGGTAGAATACGTTCGCTATGCAGCTCAGCAGTCAACTCTGCCTTGGTTTGCCATCGGCGGCATTGATCCTAACAACCTCCAAGAGGTGCTGACTGCGGGAGCAGAACGGGTGGCCGTGGTTCGAGCTATTATGCAGGCAGAGCAACCGATGCTGGTGACCCAATACTTGGTCTCGCAGTTGAGTCATGTGCAGATGATTCGTGATTACAACGCTCGGATGTCCATGGTCATATCCCATGTCTAGTTCCATTACCGAAATTGCCATTCAGGTCAACGGCACTCCTCAGACCTGTCAGCCCCACACTCTATTACCGGATTTATTGACACAACTGGGGCTATCCCCCCGGCTGGTTGCGGTGGAATACAATGGCGAGATTCTGCATCGCCAGCTCTGGGGGCAGACGGAACTCCAATCCGGCGATCGCCTGGAAATTGTCACCATCGTTGGGGGCGGCTAGGTACGGAGATCCCCTCGACTCCGCTGCTCACGCCCATCCAGAAGGGAGTAAAGTATGAGAAGGACTTGTTAACAAGTCTTAACTAAAAATTGTCACGTCCTCCAAAAGGGTTACCCCTTAGGGTTCCCGATCATTCCGGCGTTGATCCTCTAGAGCTGACCTTAAGAAAACGTAGGCACCTCCTGATTGCCCCTTCAGAAACACATATTCTGTTAACGAGTTGGATAGGTACAGTCTTATGCACAACAAATTTCTTTCAGTTTTCAAACCCTTGTGTAAGTCTCTGGTGCTCGCTGGACTCATACTGGCTCTGGTGTTCTCCCAGGCTCCAGGGGCATTGGCAGCCCGGTCGGGGGGCGAGTTTCGGGAGGGTCTTTCCGAGCGCCCAGTCGTACTTATAGTGCCCCCCGTACTAACTATGCCCCCCGGCAGCAGCCCTCTTCTGGTTACGGGTTTGGGGGTGGCTTTGGGTTCCCGTTCCTGATTCCCTTCTTTGGGTTTGGGGGGGGGATGGGCAGCTTATTTGGTGTGTTCATCTTCTTGGCGATCGCCAACTTTTTGGTACAAGCCTTTCGCAGATCCCAATCAGGAGAAGGTTCTGAGATGGAGGGTTACAGCGATAACCCCACCGTTTCGGTTTCCCAAGTACAGGTGGGTCTGCTGGCTGGGGCACGGGAATTACAAATCGATCTAGAAAAGATGGCAAGAGCCGCCAATACCAACTCCTCTGAAGGATTGGTAAAAGTGCTTCAAGAAACCACCCTGGCGCTGCTGCGCCACCCTGAGTTCTGGGCCTATGCCGGAGCCGAAACTCAACAAACCAAGCTACAAGCAGCAGAAACCCAATTTAACCGTTATTCCCTGGCTGCCCGCAGCAAGATTGCTGCTGAAACCCTTTCCAATGTCAACAACCAGTTAGAGGATAAAAGTTCTAGCACGGCGCTGCTCAATCCCAATGCCAGTGCTGCCCTTGCCGAGGCTCCCGGTGAATATATTGTCGTAACGGTATTGGTGGGAGCATTAGGGAAGCTGGCCCTACCGGAGGTCAAAAATACCGATGATCTGCGACGGACTTTAACCCTGTTAGGGGGAGTTGGCAGTGAGCAACTGCTTGCGGTGGAGGTGATGTGGTCACCGGAAGCCCAAGGTGATGTGCTGACATCTGATGATCTACTGGCGGATTATCCGAGCTTACGGCTGATTTAGTGCTGAGTTTGAGATTATCTCAGCTCTCACCCCCTTTGTTGAAACTTCGCGGCGATATTTCTCCCCCCCAAAGCAAGGGCAGCCAATCTAGCTTTGTCCTCCCCCCCTGATGGAGAGATCTAGAGTGAGGGATTCTAGGAAAGTGCGATCGCCCCCAACCATCCCTCGACGGTGCCTGGGCGATCTCCTACCACGACGCTCAATGCGATCGCAAATCTCCTAGGGTAAACCAACATCCATCAACGTTGGTGGCATCTATTAGGTTGGATCTTCAAGCTTGAAACGATCGCACGAAAAAACGAGACATGAAATATATTGAGTGCTCTCTGCTGTTGGGTTTCCAGGACTCAACTCAATCTACGGCGAGGGGCGATCGCACTGAGTAAATAATACCGATAATTTAATCAGCCTCACGCACTTGCTGAAGAAACTGTCGAGCCATCTCATAAAAATTTTGATAATTACTTGTGCTTTCAAATGCTTTTTTTGGAATAGTATATGCCTGATTATTGTTGAGGATAATCAGTAAATGATTTGGCAATTCTTGCAGACGTTTTACACTAATCCACCTATGACGGGTTTCATTGACTGAAGTTCTTTCAATGAGTTGAGTAGGTGTTATTTGAATTGTATGTTCACATAAAATCCCGCTGGTTCCATCCTTTGGCAGGTTAACTCGAAAAAATAGCAAGGAAACGAAATACATAAACAAATTGAAACCCACAATACAGATACCTAGAGTTAGAATTCCCACAACGATCTCAAGCCAT
The DNA here is from genome assembly GCF_000775285.1 of Neosynechococcus sphagnicola sy1. Taxonomy (NCBI): domain Bacteria; kingdom Bacillati; phylum Cyanobacteriota; class Cyanophyceae; order Neosynechococcales; family Neosynechococcaceae; genus Neosynechococcus; species Neosynechococcus sphagnicola. The sequence goes on from NZ_JJML01000036.1 coordinate 36,192, forward strand.
AATGCTTCTTCGATCTTCATGAGAGTCTGTATTATCGTAATCGTGAACAAAGTATAGGCAAATAATTTAGTTAAATTATTTGCCTTATTGGTTTTATAACTATATCGGTGGGTTGCAAAAAGATCACTAACTTCTAGCTGATAGGTAATTTCTGCTTCCATTTTACGGAGTCCATAACCTGATTGACTGAACAAAAGTCCGAGACCCTCACCCTAAATCCATCTCCCAGAGTCGGAGGTTCTTATGAGGGAGCAGAGATCTATCAGCCAATCAGGTGTCTAATGGCCTGCTTGTCACCGGACAGCAACAGTATTTTACTCAAAACAATGACCTGATGTGCTTAGAAGTGAAAAAAAAACGCCAGGAAGTTACCCTGGCTTTTTTCCTTGTCAACACAATTTGCTAAGGTGAAAACACAGCCTCTCTGGTAAAGGTCATGGTCAACACCGCCATTCAGCGCCTGACGTTTGAGGAATACCTCGCCTATGACGATGGTACAGGCAACCATTATGAATTTGTTGACAGACATCTGATCCTGATGGATCCCCCTAGAATCGAACATTTCTTAATTTCCAAATTACTTGAGCAGCAGTTCGATGCAGAGATCCAGCGGATGGCCTTATCCTGGCTCACCTTTCGAGAAGCAGGGATTAGAACCGGATATAACAAGTCCAGACTAACTGATTTATGTCTAGTCACGAAAGAGCAGGCACAAGACTTATTGGGGCAATCTGCTGTCTTTCAAACAGCACCGCTGCTAGTTGTCGAGGTAGTGAGTCCAGAGTCGATCTCCCGAGATTATCACTACAAGCGCTCTGAATATGCAGCTTTGCATGTACCAGACTATTGGATTGTGGATCCACTGGAGGCAAAAGTGACAGTTTTGCGGTGGGAAGAGGGACTGTATGAGGAAAGTGTGTTCATTGGTAACCAGGCAGTTGCCTCACCCACGTTTCCCAAGCTACAGCACTTTTCACAACTACTCGGCACAATAGCAGCAATGGGTAAAATAGTTTCGTAATTCACCACTAGAACATAACATCTCTCCAAGCCTGAGTAACTGAGCAACTGTTTCTGCTGACTTGGGCACAAATTGGCGGACAAATGCCTTTATTGACCACCATAAGTGTTCGATGGGATTGAATTTTGGGCAGTAAGGACTCATGTAAACTGCTCGTGCGTCTACCGATTCTAAGATTCCTTCAACACCCTTAACCTTAGAGGATGTTTTAAAAGTTTTTTTGGGTCAGATTTTATGCTAACTGCCTCACCATGATTCGTATCATGGCCAGGTAAATAAATGTCTCCGAAGTTTCTGGCCATAACTCATAGTCTCGAACCAATCGACGGTACCCCATGAGCCAGCCAAATGTTCGTTCAACAACCCACCTTTTTTTACAGCAATACGAACCCTTTGGTTTGCTCTGGTCGCAGCACAACCTCCACAATCCACCGACAAACATCCATCACCCACATCAGGAATGGATTACCGTCAAAACCGCCATCGGCCCAAATCGTATGCAGTCGCGATACCCCTTGACCCATCTGTTTCACCTGTTGGAGTACCTGTTTAGCCCCCTCTCGTTCGGGTA
>NZ_JJML01000037.1 GCF_000775285.1 Neosynechococcus sphagnicola sy1
TWAAAACAGTGTCTAAATTCTTCCGCTGGCTGCCATTGATGCGGCTGGGAACCCTCACACGACAGAAATTACTCATCTTTAGCCTGTTATTTACCCTCACCCTCACACTGGTGAGTGTATTTGAGTATTTTCCCCCCTCTTACCAACGCTGCAACCACCCCCCCTCAGATCGCCACCCCCTCTCAACTAAAGGGACACAAGTCGTTGATGCCAAGGGAACCCCAGTCCTCTTAACGGGGGGTGAACTGGTTTGGCATGGAAACAGATGTCCATGTTCCCCATGGCCTCTGGGCACGAGACTACAAAGATATGCTGGCTCAGATTAAAGGTCTGGGATATAACGTCATTCGACTGCCGTTTTCAGTGCAAGCCTTACGCTCTCCGTCCATCAGTAGCGTTAACTTTAGCTTAGGAAGTAACCAAAGCTTGCAGGGGAAAACGCCGTTGCAAGTCATGGACTTAGTAATTCAAGAAAGTAACCGACTGGGGCTATTAATTTTACTCGATAGCCATCGACTGGGTGACTACAGCATTCCGGAACTTTGGTACGGAGATGGCTTTACCGAGGCTGACTGGATTAACACTTGGACAATGCTCGCCAGTCGCTATAAAAACCAGCCAAATGTCATAGGGGCAGATCTCAAAAATGAGCCCCATGGCCGCGCCAGTTGGGGCACAAATGACTTAGCCACCGATTGGAGGCTGGCTGCTGAACGCGCTGGAAATGCCATCCATGGGGTGAATCCTAAGTGGTTAATTGTGGTGGAAGGGGTTGAGAATAACGTCCCTGGACAGAAGCTGTCTCACTGGTGGGGCGGCAACTTAGAGGGGGTCAAGAACTATCCTGTGCAACTGTCACAGCCCAATAAACTCGTCTATTCGCCCCACGAATATGGGCCAGGAGTCTATAACCAGCCCTGGTTTTCTGAACCTACGTTCCCGAATAATCTCGATAGTCGTTGGGAAACTGGATTTAATTACATCACCACCCAGAAAATTGCACCGATCCTGGTGGGTGAATTTGGGGGGCGTCAGGTAAATAACCTCTCCAAAGAAGGGATCTGGCAGCAGCGTTTTATTAATTATATCGGTCAGAAAAAACTCAGTTTCACCTACTGGAGTTGGAATCCCAACAGCAGCGATACGGGGGGCATTCTTTTAGATGATTGGAAGACTGTCTACCAGGCCAAGCAGCAGCTTCTGAGTCAACTATTGACCACACCCACGCCCACGCCCACGCCCACGCCCACGCCCACGCCCACGCCCACGCCCACACCCACACCCACGCCCACGCCCACACCCACGCCCACACCCACACCCACACCCACGCCCACACCACAGTCAGGTCTCCAGGCAACGGTCAGTTTGCAATCGGATTGGCCGGATGGCTTTTGTGCCAACTTCCAGGTGAAAAATCAGAACTCGACTAGTACGCACAACTGGCAACTCTCGTTCAATCTAAATCAAGCCGCCATTTATACCATCTGGAATGCCACGATCTCACAACAAGGCTCCCGTTATGTCGCCACGCCGCCGGACTGGGGACGGGTGATCCAACCTGGGATGACGGTAAATTGGATGGGATTCTGTGCTAGTAAGATCGGCAGTGATTACCTACCCAAACAGGTGTCTGCAATGGGTTCCTACTAGCTGAATTCCCAAATTGATCACCTGAGAGGGCGATCGCCGACGGAGGTAAGCGCCCTCTTTTTTAGGCACGTTAGACAAGGGTCGGTCGAACGGACTAGAGTGATGAAATTGAGGCTAAGTATCTTGTTTAGCCCTTGCCATTTTCTAATTCCCATGTCTGAGCAACGCCCCCCTTCTGAAGTTCAAAGTACCCTGGACGAAATTCGCGCCACCCGACTGGCAAAAGTGGCTCAACTGCAACAGCTGGGCTGGAACCCCTATGCCTATCGCTGGCAGTCTACCCACCATGCCGCCCAACTCCAGGAAAAATTTGCGGAGTTAGCCCCTGGCGAGAGTGTGGATCTGCCCGTGGCGATCGCCGGTCGCATCTTAGCCCGTCGCGTCTTTGGCAAACTGGCGTTCTTCACCTTACAGGATGAAACTGGGGTGATTCAGCTCTACCTAGAGAAGCAGAAGATCCAGGAGGGGATGGCAGCCATGCACCCCCAGTCCTTTGATCTGCTTAAGCAACTCACCGATGTTGGGGATATTCTTGGCGTTAACGGCACGATCAAGCGCACCGAAAAGGGCGAACTGTCAGTCTACGTTGATGACTACACGATTCTTACCAAGTCCCTGTTGCCCCTCCCCGATAAATGGCATGGCTTAACGGATGTTGCCAAGCGCTATCGCCAGCGCTATGTGGATTTAATTGTGAACCCCAAGACACGGGAAACCTTCCGGCGGCGAGCCTTAATTACCGCAGCCATGCGTCGGTATCTGGAAACCCAGGGCTTTATTGAAATTGAAACCCCGGTTCTGCAATCCGAGGCTGGGGGAGCGGAAGCCCGACCCTTTATTACCTACCACAACACCCTGGACATGCCGCTGTATCTGCGGATTGCCACGGAACTACACCTGAAGCGGCTGATTGTGGGTGGGTTTGAAAAGGTCTTTGAGTTGGGACGCATCTTCCGCAATGAAGGGGTGTCCACTCGACACAACCCAGAGTTTACCTCCGTGGAAGTCTATCAAGCCTATGCGGACTACAACGACATGATGGCCTTGACGGAAGCGCTCATTACCACCGTCACCCAAGAAGTGCTGGGAACGCTGCAAATCACCTATCAAGAACAGACGATTGACCTCACCCCTCCTTGGCGTAGGGTCACCATGCATGAAGTGGTGCAGGCGGCTACGGGTGTTGACTTCCGTCAATTCGACACCGTGACAGCGGCACAGACGGCGGCGGCGCAGGCCGGTATTGCAGGGGTCGCAGACTGCGAGTCCATTGGACATATCCTCAACACAGCCTTTGAGCAAACCGTCGAACAGACACTGATTCAGCCCACTTTCATCATTGACTATCCCGTTGAGATCTCACCCCTGGCAAAACCCCACCGTAGTCAACCGGGTTTAGTGGAACGGTTTGAATTATTTGTTGTGGGACGGGAGACAGCCAATAGTTTCTCGGAACTAACAGACCCGGTTGAACAACGCCAGCGGCTGGAAGCCCAAGCTGCTAAAAAAGCTGCGGGGGATCTGGAAGCCCACAGCGTCGATGAAGACTTTCTGACGGCGCTAGAACATGGAATGCCACCCACCGGGGGACTGGGCATTGGCATTGACCGCCTGGTGATGTTGCTAACCGATGCCGCCAGTATTCGGGATGCGATCGCCTTCCCACTGCTAAAGCCAGAGAAGGAGGAGTGAATCAGGACGATCACCCGATGATTCAACCCCAGGGGTTGCTCCGCTAGTTGGAAACCTCAGCCATTTCTATCACCCGCTGATCAATATCTTTCACCAGAAAGTTCAAGGGTTTCTCCCGGCGAATTTTATGGCGAATGCCACGGGTCTGAATCCGCAGCAGTACCTGCTCCAAACAGTCGCGATCGAAGCAGACATGGCGTTGACGATCCTTCTCGCCCAAGCTAGCGCCAGAGATAATATGAAGCTGGGTATTCTTTTTCAGCTGATACCAGAGTCCTGCCGAGCTACCGACGCCCCGGGCTGCCGGACGTCCCATGCCAGCATAGAGGGGGTCTAGCCCCGTGGTGCCAAGGGTCTGCTCATAGTTGTAGTAGTAGTGGAGCGGTACTTCAGCCAAGGGAAGATTCAACAGCCCTTCATAGAACTGTTGGGCGACCTCTAAGTCAGACACCATCATGGTGTGAACTTTCGGGGCACTGGTGAGAAACATCCACATGGCGACGGCATAGGCTCCCAGTAGCATCACCATGATGCCCTGGGTTGAGAAGAGGCCGTCTAGGGGAAGATCTGGAAAGAGAGCAAGGATAGAACTCACAACAAACATTTTGAATAAGTTGCCAGAGTGAAGATGGCAGTGAAGGTTTTACACAGTTTTACATGAAGTTGAGGCATCCCGCATGGGGGATTGACTTTATGATAAGCCCCTGTTTGGCAGGGAGGAGACTGGTTTTTTTCCCTGGAGGTGATCAACCGTTAAGGACTGGGAGTCCCCGTAGCTGCGGGCGTTGGAGGTTGCTTCCAGAGTTGGATCTGCTGTTGGACTTTGCGGTAAATGCTGGCCTGGGGAGGAAGTTTTCTCTGCAGCGGCGATCGCAGCGGTGAGATTGGTGGCAGCCAACGCCTCCGCCTGTTTCAGAATTTGCTCACTCCACTGATTCATCAGCAGGTTGGCCTCTGACCGCTGGGGGCTGGCCGCAGGAACCTGATCTGCCATCTGCACCGCTGCTACCAAGGCATCTAAGGTCTGAGGCTCTGCGAGACGGCGGGCATTCTCCAGATTGGTTTCGCCTTTGACTGTCGCTTGCCACCGCTTCAAGAGTGCCTGGGCATCAGGATAGAGCACACGCCCTGGTTGAATTTGCTCTAAGAGGTCGATGGCAGCGGCTAGATCGCCGTTGCTTGACAAGTCCTGCGCTTGATCCAGGAGGGGCTGGTCTTGAAGTCGCTGTACCTGCTGGGTCCAAGTGCGAATTTTCCCTTGAGCTTCGGGATAAAGTGCCCGCCCCTGAGCAATTTGTTTCGCGGCTTCAATTCCGGCTAATAAGGCTGCAAGATCACCACTGTTGACGATTTGAACCGCTCGTTCCAGGAGGGGGCGATCTTCGATCACCTGAATTTGTCGGGTCCATCCTTCGATAGCTTGTTGCGCTCGATTCCAAAGGGGATTAAAGGAGGGAATCTGGCCCGCTTGATCGATGGCAGCTGATAAATCTGCAATTTGTCCTCGGGCTGCTAACGTTTGCGCTTGCTCTAGGACAGGAATCGCTTCGATTTCTAACTGCCAGCGGGTAACCAGGTCTTGGGCACGGTCGTACAATGGACGATTGACACCCAGTTGTTGAGCTTGGGCGATCGCTGCTTCGACATCTGCTAACCGTCCCGGCCAGGATTTTGACTGCGCTTGGGCTAGAAAAATGAAGTCCTGAACCTCTAACTCCAGGTTGGCACTCTTGGGAATTTTGAGAACGATGTCCGTTGCTTGCTGCAAGTTTCTGCGATCGAGGCTGGCCTGCGCCAAGGCTAGAACTTGATTCCCGAAGGTGGCGATCGCGGTATGGGTTTGCTCAGCGACGTAACTGTTGGGGAGAATTTCCTGGGCCAGTTTAATGGCCGCCAGCAGGTTATCTAAACCACCCTGGGCTGCTAGATCCTTGGCTTTCCTCAGTTTCACGCCATCTTCCCTGGCAGTACGAATGAGGCCGTTGAGTTCTTCATACTTGGTGGTTTCCCAGTAGCTGTTGCCGATGGACAACAGCCCCATCCCCGTCCGAAAGGCCTGTCTCCAGTTTTCCTGGCGTAATTCTGCCTCGGCTCTTTGGTAAATGCTCTCGGCTTTTGACCAAATGGCCTGCCATCGCGCCACCTTCCCCGCCACCTGTTGATGGACAGGGGTATTCTCAGGGATCTTATAGACCATCGTCATGGCTTCCGACAGTTGCCCTTGGTCAAAGGTCTCCTCGGCCAGCCGCAATATATCCGTTGACCATTGCTCTAAATACTGATTGATTTCAGGGCGGACGGGGGTGATCGGCTGGGAGGCTATTGACTAAGGAGATGGCTTCCAGTAAGTCGGCGACGGTTTGCTTGTTCGCCGCCACCTGGGCGCAGTACAGGCGCATCGACGCTGAGGCCATCGGCCAGAAAATTGCCGGACAATTGGGCAGCGCTGGCAGTTTTAGTAACAACGCCACCGCCAGCAGTCCCACTCCCCCAGAGACCAAGATACCTAAGCTAGTCAGGGTGATCCAATTCCACGGCGATCTCTGGGGAAGCGCTCCATTGGGGCGATCGCCCTCGGGCAGTTCCAGCGTGTTGGGGGTGGCTACAGGCGGCGACTCTGGGGTCACAGGAATTGTGGCCACAGGTATTTCAGCGGTGGGCAACGGCCCTGGAAGCGGGCGGCGACGGGGCAAGGGGGGCAATTCTGGTGGCGATTTTGCTGCCCCCTGTGTTTGGGGTCTGGGGGTTGGTGGGCGGTCTGGAGGTGGGCGATCGCGGGTCATGGCCGATACCAGTCTGGCAGTAGCAGCCCCAAGGCTGTGGGGATCAGGGGTGTTTGCTGTCATCCTAAACCTTAAGTTCCCAAAATTCCAAGTAATGGCAGACAGAATGCAGCAGCTTGTCATTACCAACATCTCCTAGACTCACAAAAGAAACGTATAGAGTAGTGAAAATGAGTCTGGAAGCCTGTTTAGACGCGAGAACATGGGCAATAGAGCAATGGGGAAGCGTGGAATTAGGGGATAGTCGTCGGAACGAAGGCGCCATCACCATGGGTGCAGCCATGGCAGCAAATCCGGGCATCAGTTTACCAACCCCTGGTAATCCAGAAATTTTGGGACTCGGAGGGCAACAGATCTGGTCACGCCTGTCAGCAGAGAGTACAAGCACAGCGACTCAACGCCGTCTCCAACATCGTTGACGCGTATGAGACCGATAATATTTCACAACACCAGTTAGCAAAAAACTTTGGAGTCGCTTTAAGTTTGATCCAAACCTTACTTAAACACTATCGTGAACAGAGTAGCATCGTCCCCAAAGTTCGGACTCAGCAGACCCCGACCAAACTTATGCTTCCTGATTTCCTTGCTAACCCAGTGAAGGATGGGAGGGAAGCACTCGTTCTCTGGCTTTTTTTGACCCTTTCATCCATTGGAATCCAACCAGGTTTAGCAAAATGCCAATCAGGAACAAAATCACCATCAACAAGATCTGATACCAGGCGATCGGCTGTACCATCAGATCGGCGAGGAGATGGGCAAAATTCAGCAGGGTATAAATGACCGTTAGCCCGAAGTGAATCCGTCGATAAGACGTTGAATTGGTAAAAATAGTAGCCACGATCGCAAACATTGGCAATATAAAAAAGCCCAGCATCAACCACAAAATTGGAACGATCTCTGCCATACCTTGAGCGTGGGAGTCCGCGACATCGAGACCGTGAAAAAGTGGCATCAATCCCAGTTGAGTGTGGAAGAGAAGCCCCAATAAAAATACGATCCAGAGGGTCACAATCTTTTCTCGAAGATTAATCTCCATATGCTTTATATTCGCTCCTTTTCATTATCCCTAATGGGTTGCTAATTTTGATTTTATGAGTCGCAAAAATTCAACAAACCTGATTAGAAAATGTTTTTATAGCGGTTCTGACTCCCAGAAGATAGATTCTGGCTTAGAGGATGTTTTAAAAGTCTTTCAGGGTGTGTTTCACCACCCTAGCTACCTAGAAGCTAATACGAGAGAATCAGGGTTCCAGGGTTTGCGATCGCGCCTCTGAGTTGTATTTGAGGCTAAAGCCTACCCTTTTAAAACATCCTCTAAGAATCGAGGGTGCAGAATTCAGACGGGTTGTGTGATCATGACTCTTGGCTCCGAAATCCTAACCAAGAAGCTGCCATTGATTCATTGGGAAATTGCGCTAGAAAATCTTTCACTCCTAAAAATAGTCTTGCTAGAGTACCAGTTTAACCCAGGCCATTAAAGGCTTGGGGATCTGTACGCTTGCAAAAAGGTGATGGCAGCCCCTAGACTTCAGCATCAGCGATCGCAGTTGCGCAAGATACTTAACGCCACGGCCTCTGCTACTTTGATGCCATCAATCCCCGCCGAGAGAATGCCCCCTGCGTATCCCGCACCTTCACCCGCCGGATACAGACCTGCGGTGTTGACGCTTTGATAATCCTCATGACGTTTAATCCGAATCGGTGAGGAAGTGCGGGTTTCCACCCCAGTCAACACAGCGTCATCCATGGCAAAGCCTTTGATCTGTTGGTCGAAGGCGGGCAGGGCTTCACGGATGGCGGTGATCGCATAATCGGGGAGGCTATGGCTCAAATCCCCTAAACGCACTCCCGGTGTATAGGAAGGGATCACGGTGCCGAAGGCCGTCGAAGGACGATGGTTAAGAAAGTCACCCACGAGCTGCCCTGGGGCGTCATAGGTACCCCCGCCTAGCTCAAAGGCTTGGGCTTCTAGGCGACGTTGAAAGGCAATTCCAGCTAAGGGATCACCGGGATAATCGTCGGGGGTAATGCCAACGACGATGGCGCTATTGGCATTGCGCTCGTTACGGGAGTATTGGCTCATGCCATTGGTCACCACCCGTCCTGGTTCCGAGGCCGCCGCCACCACCAGACCACCGGGACACATACAGAAGCTATAGACGGAACGACCATTTTGGCAATGGTGCACCAGTTTATAATCGGCAGCTCCCAAGAGCTTATGACCTGCATGGTCACCAAAACGGCAGCGATCGATCAAAGATTGGGGATGTTCAATCCGAAAGCCAATCGAAAACGGTTTGGCCTCTATGTAAACCCCGCGATCGCAGAGCATTTCAAAGGTGTCTCTGGCGCTGTGACCCACTGCCAGAACCACATGATTGCTGGCAATCTGTTTGCCATTGGCGAGGGTGACTCCCCTTACCTGACCATTTTCAATTTGCAGGTCCGTCACTCGACTTTGAAAGTGAATTTCGCCCCCCAAGGCTGCAATTTTAGCTCGAATATTTTGGACAATTCCCACCAATTTGAAGGTGCCAATATGGGGTTTATTGACATAGAGAATTTCCGGTGAGGCTCCGGCATTGACGAGTTCAGTCAGCACCTTGCGACCGTGATACTTTGAATCCCTCACCTGGCTGTAGAGTTTGCCATCGGAAAAGGTACCGGCTCCACCTTCCCCAAACTGGACATTGGATTCTGGGTTCAGTCCCTCGTTTTTTTTTCCAAAAATTAAAGGTGTCAACGGTGCGATCGCGGACAGGTTTTCCCCGCTCTAAAATAATCGGTCGGAACCCCATTTGTGCCAGCAGCAAACCTGCAAACATCCCACAGGGACCTGTACCAATAATGATGGGACGGATTGAAAGGTGTCTCGGTGCTTCAGCCACCGGGTGATAACCCATGTCTGGTGTCAACCTCACCTGGGGATCTTTTTTCAGTCGCTGGAGCAGCGACTGTTCCTGGGTGGTTTCAACATCCAAAATATAGACCAGGATAATCTCTTCCTTTTTACGGGCATCGTAGCTACGCTTAAAGATGGAATAACGGATCAGAGCCTCTGGAGAGATTTGTAGCTTTTTGAGGATAGCCGTCTTGATCGCCTCTTGGGGATGATCCAGGGGCAGCTTGATTTCGGTGAGTCGTAACATAGGCAATATCCCGACTGGATGGCAAAAACTGCACGTTAGTACAGCTCATATTTCATTAATTGACAGGGCAATGTTCCGTTGTACACTGCTATTCGCTGGGATGATTTCAGCCCAATGGATTGGGACAGCTCCTTGTTGCCACTGAGGACAAAGGCAGTCCAACCTTTGAACCGTTGTTTGAGCACATTTCCCAATAGTTTGTAGAATCCCGCCAGATCGCTGTCTCGCCCCAGTCGTTCGCCATAGGGAGGATTGCAGAATACGACGCCACTGTCTGCGGGAGCAACCACGTCATTTAGCTCTATTTGAGAAAACCAGACATGGTTAAGGACACCGCAGTTTGTGGCATTGACGATCGCCTGCTCAATCACAGCACCCTCGCGATCGCTGCCCCAGATAGGAGCTGCCAGGGTTTCTCGTTGACTGGCCTCTGCTGCTTGAATCAGTTGTTCAAACAAAGAGAGATCAAAATCCCGCCAGGTTTCAAACCCAAAGCGATCTCGAAATAGACCAGGAGCGATGTTGAGAGCCTTGAGGCTAGCTTCCAAGGGGAGGGTACCCGAACCACAGAGGGGATCGTAAAACATCTGATCTGGCTGCCAACCGGAGAGCTGGATCAGTGCTGCTGCTAGGGATTCCTTGAGAGGAGCGGCACCCACGGCAGGGCGGTAGCCCCGGCGGTGCAAACTATTTCCCGAACTATCGAGGCTGACGGTACAAGTGTCCTGGTCAATATGAACATTGATCCGCACATCGGGTTCTTGGAGATCCACATCCGATCGCTCCCCTAGCATGGCTTGTTGTTGGTCAACGATGGCATTTTTGACCTGGAGTGCGGTGAAATGGGTGTGGTTGAGATGATCATTTTTACCAGTGGCATTCACTGCCAGGGTGCGATCGGGGGTGAGATAGCTTGACCAATCGATGCTCTGGATGCCGTTATAGAGATCCTGGGCATCGCGACAAGGAAACCCATGGAGTTTCATTAAGATCCGGAATGGCAGCCGTGCCCAAAGGTTGACGCGATAGAGCAGGGCGCGATCGCCCGCAAAGGCGGCACCGCAAAACCCTGGTTCCACTGCATCAGCACCCAATTGCTCTAACTCTTGAGCCACGAGTGCTTCCAGACCCCGGGCAACCGTTGCAAAATACTGATTCATGTTCGCTCTTGAAGGTAATGCCCTGAAGGGCAGAATAGAGTAGGGAGTGGCACCGAAGAGGTTTTGAGCAGGAGTCACTGACTATGACAACGTCTACCTGTCCAAGAAGTTAGACAATCACATCGCAGCTATTTGGAATTTTGTGCATCACTACAATGCAGTATGACGACGCCAACTGGGACTCGCTGGATGCCATTTCACTTCCTTCCTTTCCTTCATGGCACTACCGGAATTTCCAGAGTGATGACCAGTAGTCTCAAAGGTGCTTGTCAGATCTCAATCAGGGGAACTGGGGGCTAATTCCTCAAGGATGGTAAACCGGACATGGTTGAGTGCCAAATCCCCAATGGATAGATCCGCCGTGATTTCCTGAAGCCGTTTGCCCTGGGTTCTCACCGTCTCGAAGGAAATGCCTTTTCCAACTTCTGCATGGGACCAGGGCAGCCCCATAAAAAACGCGCGTGGGATAGGGGCCTCCCTCGACAATATCATCGGGATTGGATTCCATCGGCAGCCAGCCAAAGCCTGGGAGGTAGAATTCCAGCCACACATGGTTAAAGTCAGGCTGGAGAGGAATGCCGCGAAGATCGGCATGGGGGGGACATTTATAGCGTCCTACGGTACGGCAGGCAATGCCATTTAACCGGGCAAGGGCTAGGAGAACTCCCACATACTCCCCACAGGAACCTGTCCCCCGCTCCCACACCTCATCAGGTTGATCAATATGGGGCTTAATACAATAAGACAGGCGATCGTAGACGGTGTTGCGAATCCGCAGCATCTGGCGCAGTCGGTTTGTTTCCGTGCCGATCGCCTCTCGGGCTGCTTGCTGAATCACCTCCGTCCCCATGGACAGGTCATCATCGTCAATCAAGTAACGAGCTTGCAATTCAGGGGACAGGGCCGGAAGTTTTTTCTACGTCCGGGTACGTCAGCTGGTACTTGATCCCCCACACCTCTAGGAGGGCTTTCCAGCCAAAAACCCGACCTTCAAAGGGAGTCAGTTGATCAAAGCGAAACACGGCTACTCGCTGCCCATCCTGGATATCTTCGGTAAAGGGCAGGCCAATCGCTTCCACCTGTCTGACTTTTTGGCGATGGGTTTCGCTGGGCAGGGCAATACGCCACTCTAAATCTTGCAAATGTACGGCTTCTAGGGGAGAAAGCTCTTCCAGATAGGTCATCTCAATCAAGAAGCCATTGGACAGGGCATAGTGATCCGCCCGGTGATAGGCAAAATGCAGGGGATGGACAAAGGTGCGATCGCGAAATTCGAGTTGTTGGGGGGGGGTTTGCGTTGGGGTCATCTCGAATATAGGCTTCTTCACTGGCATAGGCCACATAGAGCATCGAATCCCCCGTTTGCGAGTCAGGATAGAAGGTGAGACCGGTTGGGGAATCGAAGGGAGTTAAGACACTGAATTGCAAATTTCCCGTTGCCCGATCCAGACAGTAAACACTTTGCTCGGTGCGATCGCACACCCACAATTCCTCCCCCCGAAGGGTGAGATTCTCGACCCCTACCCCTGGTGCTCGAAACTGGGTAATTTTTTTCCCAGTGCTACTGCTGATCACCCAAATATAGCCAGCCTGCTGACTGCTCACATACAAGGTAGTGTCGGAAACTGCAATCCCATCGATCAGATCGGGAAGGGTGAGAAACGGTTGGGGATTCAGATCGGAAAGGGAACAGGTATAGATCTGCTTCCCACGGGTCAACCAAAGTGTCTCGCCCTGCCGCGCCAGTCCTGTAACGTCCAAAAAATTTTGGACGTGAAACGGATTCAGAATCGTGGTGTTGTCCGTGTGGGGATCGATGCGTAGCAGGTAGCCCCGCAGGGTGTCGATCGCCAATAAATGCCCACCCAGCGCAGTTAGGCCATACAGAGCATAGGCTGCATAGGGGCGAACGGTGCGAAACTGTAGCGAGGTTGGTAAACCAGCGATCGCTGCGTCGGAATCGAGGTAGGCAGAAGACATAGGGCTGTTGGGTAGCTACCGAGGAAGTCTAAATCATAATCGAAAGGCCGCAAGTTCAATGTATTCAAATCATCTCCATGGTTGCCGCCGTCAGGGGAGTACCCCGATCCGGGAAAAATTGGGGGAAAGCAGCGATCAACTGGGGAAAATCTGAGATGGTAATGGAGGTGGCTTGTCAAGCGGGGAAGACCCCTGCAATATGGGAGATCAAATCAACAATATTTCGCTAGATTGTGCATACACAAGACAGGGGGAGCGGGAGGGCAATGGAAACAGCACAGAAGCATCGAGTTTTGGTGATTGATGATAGTTTGATGGCTCGAAGGTTGTTGTTTGAGCAACTATCCGGCGATCGCTTTGAAGTCTATGAAGGCAAAGATGGCCCGACTGGTTTGGCGGTTGCGGAGGAAGTCAATCCCGATCTGATTCTGCTGGACTTTGTGATGCCGGGGATGAATGGGTATGAAGTTTACCAAGCCCTGCGTGATCAGCCGAAGTTTGTTCATACCCCCGTGATTGTAATCTCTAGTAGCTATGAAGAAGTTTCTAAAAAATTTGGCCACCCCTTTGTAGGGTTTGAATTTCTCCACAAACAATCAACGGGGGAACAACTACTGGAACGCATCAATGCGGTGTTGCCCGAGGCAGTGGCGGTCACCCCAGCGGCAACCGATCCCATGACCGATCTCGAAACTCTGGTTTTGGCTGACAGCCTCGCCCCCGCCAAGGAAGTACTTGCCACTGTTGCACCGACCGAAACAATGGTGGCGGCTCCCCCTGCTGTCGATCCCCCCCCCGCTCTGCCTGTGGTGGATTTGACCCCCCTGATCGCCCGTATCGAGCAATTAGAGCAGCAAATGGTTGCCAGCCTCAGTCATCTGCAACCTCTCCCCGATCGCACCGAAGCAGTGCTGGTGCGGCTGAGTGATCTGGAGCAACAACGCTCAGACACCGAGTCCATGCAAGTATTGGAACAACGGTTTGCTGCCCTGGAACAGCGACTGGGGGAGATACCCCTGGATCGGAGTGGTGAGGTGCTGGAAAAATTGACGGCGATGGAGCAACACTTGGAAACATTGTCTCCCCCCATCCCTTCCCCGGTGTCGTTGCCCTTAGCCCCAGAATCCTTGGCTACCTTGGATGCTATGATCTACAAACTAGATCAGTTCAGCCCGACCGCAACGGTGGATTGGCAGCCAATTCTAGAACGCTTGGAACAATTCGAGCAACAGTTGGGTAACCTCCCCCCTGCCAATTTGGCCGTTGTCCCTGCTGCCACCCCTCCCTCCCTCCCGGGGTGGCAAGTGGTGGTGGTATCAGCCGTCATTGGAGCCGCGATCGCCACCTTGGTGAGCGTTGCGATGAGACCCAGTACGCCATCAACGGCTTCCCACGCCCAGGGATTCCCCACCTGGGATTTCATCACCCCCAGGGCTGTGAATTAGAGAGCGAGAATCCGATGGGAGACTCTGATCAAGGTGCCTCTGGATTTGAGACCAGCAGCAGTTTCTACGACCAATCGACTCGACTATTAGGCATGACTCCGACCGAGTATCAGCAGGGTGGGAATGGCATGGAAATTCAGTTTGCAGTCAAACCCTCATCGTTAGGGTGGGTGCTGGTTGCCGCGACAACCCAAGGGATCTGTGCCATTCATCTGGGTGATACAGTCGAGGAACTAGCCACCCAACTTCAACACCAATTTCCTCAGGCTCAGTTGCGGCAGTGGGATCCCAGCGTTGAGAATTGGCTTGACCAGGTGATTGCCTGGATCGAAACACCCCAGCGAGGGCTAAATCTCCCCCTTGATATTCAAGGAACTGCTTTCCAACAAAGGGTTTGGCAGGCACTCCAAGACATTCCCCTAGGTCGTACCACCAGCTATGCTGCGATCTCAACACAGATTGGCAATCCCAAAGCCGTGCGTGCCGTGGCTCGAGCCTGTGCCGCCAATCAATTCGCGGTTGCCGTTCCCTGCCATCGGGTTGTGGGCAGTGATGGAGCCTTGCGAGGCTATCGTTGGGGCAGCGATCGCAAACGTGCGTTGCTAGAACGCGAAGCAACACCAACAGCCAAAGGGAACGCCTCCCAGTTCAGCTAGACAGCCAATATAGTGGTTCTCACTGACATGCGGTACATTCTGAATGGCTAACCAAGGAGCCGTACCTCTTTCATTGAGGAATTGCGATAACTGTATCCTGTTTAACAATTGGTTACCGAGGGACTGCTTAAGATAAAGGTTTAAATCATTGTAAATAAAAATCGATAAAAGCCAATTTAGAGTCATAATTATGAGCTGTTTTAAGTGATTCAGGTGCATGGCGCAATCCCTCGGAGGTAGATCACCCGCAATGGTTGGTACCCATGTCGGGGTGACTGAGAGTAGCCTGTTTTTTTCTGCTCTCACCCGATATGCTCTGTATCATTGATGCTCAGGGTAATTTCCAAAAGCTAAACCCAGCCTGGGAGAAGAATCTGGGCTTCAGCAAGATGGAACTCCGTTCCCAGTCCTATCTCACCTGGGTACATCCCGATGACCACGCCCTAACCCTCGCCCAGGTGCAGGCCCTCCAGGAAACGGCGGGAACAAGCTGCCTGGAGAATCGCTATCGCTGCAAAGAAGGGGCTTATAAGTGGCTCTCGTGGACGATGACCTCGTTTGGCTCCGCTGGGTTGGTGTACTGTGTGGTGCGGGACATTACCCCTCGCAAACGGGCCGAGCAAGAAAGCTGGTTATTGCAAACCCTCACCCAGGCGATTAGCGAGTCCCAAGACTTTCTGACTGGGCTGAAGGTTGCTCTACAAAAAGTCTGTGAAGTCACGGGGTGGGATTATGGGGAAGCTTGGCTGCCCCGAAGGGATGGTACCCGACTGGAGCGCACCCCCGCTTGGTATGGTCGAGGGGATGATCTCGCTGATTTCAATCGACTCAGCACCCAAATGACCTTTAAGCCGGGGGTTGGGATACCAGGGCAGGTTTGGCTTTCGAAACAACCCCTGTGGATTCAGGATGTGACCACGGAACCCAGCGATCGCTTTTCCCGTAGTCAGGCAGCGATCGCCCATGGCTTAAAAGCTGGCTTGGGAATTCCGATGATTGCCGAGAACGATGTTTTAGCCGTGCTGCTGTTCTTCATGGTTCTCCCCCGCTCGGAAGACCAGCGATGGATCGAACTCGTTTCTACGGTTGCCGTCCAGCTCAGCGTTTTAATGAAACGCAAGCAAGTAGAAGAAAAATACCGCAGCATCTACGAGAATTCCATTACCGGTATTTTTCAGACCACTCCCGATGGTCATTACCTGAGTACCAATCGCGCGCTGGCTCGAATATACGGCTATGAGTGTCCCCAAGAACTGGTTAAAAACCTTTGCGATATTGAACATCAACTGTATGTAGATCCTGAGCGGCGTCATCACTTTGCCGAGTCGATGCGGCAGCATGGAGCAGTGACAAAGTTCGAGTCCCAGGTGTACCGACGTGATGGCAGTACGATCTGGATCTCTGAAAATGCCCGTGAGGTGCGAGACAGTGAAGGGCATCTGCTTTACTACGAAGGTAATGTTGAAGATATTACCGATCGCAAGCTGGCAGAACAGGCTCTGCAAGCCGCGGAAGCTAAAAATCGCGCCCTGCTGAACGCCATTCCAGACTTGATGCTGCGCCTCCACCGGGATGGCACCTATTTAGATTTCAAAGCTCCCCTCGACTTTCAAACCTTGCGGACTGGTGATGTATCGATTGGTCAAAACTTTCTGGAACTGTTGCCACCTGAGATTGCCCAACAGCGAATGCACTATCTCCAGCGCGCCTTACAAACTGGAGATGTCCAAATTTTCGAGTATCAACTGCCCATCAATGAATTAAATCGAGATTTTGAAGCTCGGATGGTTGTCAGCGGCGAGGATGAGGTGACCATGATTGTGCGTGACATCACTGAGCGCAAGCGCATGGATCGCCTGAAAAATGAATTTGTCTCGGTGGTAAGTCATGAACTCCGAACCCCATTGACCTCGATTCGGGGTTCTTTGGGATTAATTGTCGGGGGAGTGGTGGGTGAAATTCCTGCCCAAGCGCAATCTTTAGTGGAGATCGCCCATAAAAACCAGTGAACGCTTGGTGTTGTTAATCAACGACATCTTAGACATTGAAAAAACTTGAATCCGGTAAGATGCACTTTGACATCAAACCCCTGGACTTATTGTCCTTAGTCGAACAAGCGATCACCGCCAATCACGCCTATGGAGAACAGTTTGGAGTTACCTTCCAACTCACCTGTACCTTACCGCCAGTGCAGGTGAGTGCCGACCATAACCGCCTACTCCAAGTTTTAACCAACTTATTGTCTAACGCTGCTAAGTTTTCCGCCCCCGCTAGCCAGGTGGATGTGACCATTACTCGTTCTGCTGAGGGGATGCTCCGGGTGGCTGTGATCGATCACGGTAGTGGCATTCCCGAGGAATTTCGCAGTCGGATCTTTCAAAAATTCGCCCAAGCAGACGCTTCCACCACGCGACAGAAGGGGGGAACGGGTCTGGGGTTGAGCATCAGCAAGGCGATCATCGAAAAACTCGGAGGACGGATTGGATTTGAAACCGAGATCAATATCGGCACCACCTTTTACTTCGATCTCCCTGAACACTGCCAACTGCCCCAGTCAGCCCCCCTGAATCAACCCCAGATGCGGGTTTTGATCTGCGAAGATAGTCCTGACGTTGCCATGCTCTTGAGCCTTATTCTCAAACAGGCGGGCTTCTCAACGGACATTGCCTATAATGCAGACCAAGCCAAGCAGTTCCTAGCCCAGCAGCACTATGATGCCATGACGGTGGATCTAATGTTGCCGGGGCAGGATGGGATTTCCTTAATTCGGGAATTGCGTGAGCAGGAAGTCACGCGATCGCTGCCCGTTGTGGTAGTTTCTGCCTGCCCCCACGAAGAAGCTGAGTTAAGTACGGGGAGCTTAGCCATCATTGACTGTCTTGAGAAACCGATCAATCCAGAACGATTAATGGTGGCGGTGCAACAGGCCGTTTTGCAAACCTTGGGGAACAAGCCTCGGGTGCTACATATCGAAGATGATTTAGACGTGGTGCAAGTTGTGGCAACTATTCTCAACGGAACGGCCCATGTCACCTCTGCCTTAAGCCTCCAGGAGGCACTGCACCAACTCTCGCAACAAACCTTCGACTTGGTGATTCTCGATCTGAACTTAAAAGATGGGATGGGTATGGAACTCATCCCCTACCTCAACAGTCAGGGAAGTTCACCCATCCCGGTTGTGGTTTTTTCTGCCCAAGAAGTCAGTCAGGAAGCATTTCATCAGGTGACTGCTGCCTTGGTGAAATCCCGCACCTCCAATCAAGAGCTTCTACAAACGATTCAATCCCTGATTCGCAGGCGGCGCACCAGTGAATCCCATCCCTCTCCCGTCCGTGTTTTGGAATAATTTGCCCTTTGCCAATGCCTATTCCGCCCCTAAACCTGATTCTCTATGTTGAAGATGAACCTGATATTCAGGCAATTGCCCGACTGGCACTGGTTGCCGTGGGGGGGTTTACGGTGGAAGTTTGCTCCTCAGGCACGGAAGCCATTCGGGTTGCTCCCACCGTTGCCCCCGACTTAATTCTGCTGGATGTGATGATGCCCGATATGGATGGTATCCGCACCCTGAAAGCGCTACGGGAAATTCCCTCTCTACAAGCCACCCCGATTATTTTTATGACGGCGAAGGTGCAAACCCACGAAGTCACCCAGTATCGCCAGCTCGGTGCCTTGGATGTGATTTCTAAGCCCTTTGACCCCATGATGCTGGCCACCACGGTTCGTACCATCTGGGAGCAGCACCATGGTTAGCCTGCCTGACGAGATCCAGGCCCAGCTAGCAACGCTGCGTCAAGCCTATGCCCAACAACTGCTCGGCAGGGTGGAGCAGATTGCCACCACTTGGCAGCAGTTATCTCGGCGGTGGGATGATACGATGTTGGCCACCCTGCACCGGATGACCCATAATCTCGCAGGTTCGGGGGCCACCTTTGGTTTTGCCGCCATTAGCGATCGCGCCCGGGCCCTCGAATGCCTGTTGCAAACAATCATGGAAAGTCGCAACCAAATCACCCAGGAGGAGGGAGATCAGATCACGGCGCTTCTAGAACTGCTGCAACTTGCCGCCGCAGAACCCAATAGTCCCACGGTGATGGCAGAACTGGAGCACATTCCACCCGTCGTGATGCCACCCACCTATCCTCCCGATGAGCGGCTGATCTTTTTTGTGAAGGACACCCCCGATCTCACCTCCGATCTGGTGCAGCAGCTGAGTTACTTTGGCTACCGCGTCCAAACCTTTGCCTCCCTCAAGGCACTCCAGGAAGCGGTTCACGATACCACTCCAGCCGCCATTATTGTGGATGTGCGGGCCTCAGAGGGGAGTTTTGCTGGGACAGAAATGATTAAGCAGATTCAGCAGCGTCGGGAGACACCGATCCCCGTCGTTTTTCTCTCTATCCGCAGTGATCTAGTCGCCCGCTTACAGGCCGTCCAATCGGGGGGCTACGCCTATTTCACAAAACCCGTGGAAATTGGGACGCTGATTGATAAGTTAGATGCCCTTAGCGCCCACCAATCTCCCGATCCCTATCGGATTCTGATTGTGGATGATGAATCCACCCTGGCTTCCTACTACGCTTACACGTTGCAGCAGGCAGGGATGAAAACCTTTGTGGTGTCTGACCCCCTCCAAGTACTGCAACCCCTAGTGGATTTCCGCCCTGATTTAATTTTGATGGATGTCTACATGCCCAGTTGTAACGGCTTAGAACTGGCGGCCGTGATCCGACAACTGGAGAGCTATTTGAGTATTCCCATTGTCTTTCTCTCCACGGAAACCAACTTAGATCGACAACTGGCCGCCATGAGCCTGGGCGGGGATGACTTTTTAATGAAACCCATCCATCCCCACCATTTGATTCGAGCTGTTTCCAGTCGTGCCCAGAGATCGCGGCTGTTGCGTTCCTACATGATTAAAGACAGTCTCACCGGCCTCCTCAACCACACCAAAACCAAGGAGCAGTTGATGATTGAGGTCAGTCGCGCCCAGCGGCGGCAGCGACCCCTCACCTTTGCCATGATTGACATCGATCATTTCAAGTCTATTAATGACAGCTATGGTCATGCCATTGGCGATCGCGTGATTACCAGCCTGTCACGGCTACTGCAACAACGCCTGCGCAAAACCGATGTGATTGGGCGCTATGGGGGCGAAGAATTTGCCGTGATTTTGCCGGAGACGGATGGAGTGGCAGCAACCCCCGTTTTAAATGAACTGCGGGCGGGCTTTGCCCAAATCCGTCATCAAGCTGCGGATCGAGAATTTGCGGTGACCTTTAGTTGTGGTCTGGCAGTGTACCCTCAGTATCCAGAGGCAACCAGTCTCAGTGATGCTGCGGATAAAGCCCTTTACCTGGCCAAAGCCCAAGGGCGCGATCGCGTGATACTCGCCCAACCCAAGGAGTTCGCCTAACCCAAGCCCCCGGTGAGTAGCATCGGAGCTTGGATTTTTAAGATAAGATTAATGTTGTATCTTTAGTTACTGATCCCTGATGGGAAATTGTCCACTCTTCCCGGTTTGAGAGGCAAGCGGGGATAGCTTGTGCTGTTTTTACTGCTATCCACAGCAGTTGCTGCCAATAGGCCAGAAGAGAGCTGAGACTAAATCGCTGCTGGAAAATCGTTTGTTTGACGCACTTTAGAACCACATTTTACAGCTAGAAGGCGGATGCTATGGAACCCAGCGTGGTCAAAGTACTCCTAGTCACAGAGGACAAAAACGACTATGGACTGATCCAGGTGCTGCTATCAGAGATTGAGACGGCAACCTTTAACTTGGAATGGGTAACCACCGCCAGTGCGGCCCTAGGGCAGATGCCCCAGAATCACCATCAGGTCTATCTGGTAGATTATCGACTGGGGGGCCTGGAATTACTCCATGCCGCCATTGCTCAGGGATGTCGTGGCCCGATTATTTTACTGATCCATCCGGGAGATCAGACCATCGATGTGGCGGCATTCGGGGCAATCGCTGTAGACATTCTGATCAAAGGTCGCATTGAGGCATCCTTACTCGAACGGGCGATCCGCTATGGCAGGCAGCACACCCACACCCTGACGGCACTCCATGAAAGTGAGTCCAAGTTAGGGGGAATTCTCAATTCCCTCATGGATGTGGTCTGGTCACTGTCCGCAACCACCCTAGAGGTGCTTTACATCAGTCCGGCCGTGCAACGGGTCTATGGGCGCTCTGAGGCTGAGTTTTTTTGCCAATCCTCATCTCTGGCTTGAGGTGGTGCATCTCGACGATCAGGAAAGGGTTCGGCATTATATTTCAACGGTGGTGCAGGAGGGTTCCATCGATTGGGAATACCGGATTCTCAAGCCCGATGGTGCCGTCCGTTGGGTGCGCAACCGTAGTTGTCTGGTCTGCGATCGCCATCAAAGAACCTGCCGCATTGATGGCATGGTGACGGATATCACCCAGCGAAAGATCGCGGAGGTGGCGCTGCATCAGGCCGTACAGCAAAACAGTCTTTTAGCCCTGGCGATCTCAAATCTCGCCACTGGGGTAATTATCTCTGACGCTACCCTGCCAGACAATCCTGTGATTTTTGCTAATCCTGGTTTCACCGCGATCACGGGCTATGCCAGCGACGAAATCATCGGACGTAACTGCCGTTGCTTGCAGGGTGCTAACACTGAAAGAACCACTGTGCAGGCAATTCGGCAGGCGATCGCAGACAGACAGCCCTACAACTGCGTGGTGCTGAACTATCGCAAAGATGGTATCCCATTCTGGAATGAGCTGACACTGAACCCGGTCTTCGATGTTGCGGGGCAGCTTACCAACTTTGTAGGACTGCAAACCGATGTTACGGCTCGCAAGCAAGCAGAGACGATGCTGGAGCAGTTACGCCATCAACATCAGTTGATTTTGAACTCTGTGGGTGAGGGAATTTATGGCTTAGATTTGCAGGGCCATGCCACGTTTGTGAATCCAGCGGCGGCCAGGATGACAGGGTGGGAGGCCGCAGAGTTAATTGGTCAGTCTATTCCAGGCATCTTGCATCAGTCGATGTCGGAGGAAATTCTTTCCTCCTGGCAGGACGCCATCGTCGGGGAAACCGCCGGAGATCTCAGTCCAGTGGAGGGCGTCTTCTGGAGAAAGGATGGCAGTAGTTTTTGGGTGGAATATATCCGCAAGCCGATTCGAGAGCAGGGCGAGTTGGTTGGTATGGTGGTGACCTTTCAGGATATCACCGAGCGCAAACAGGCTGAGGAAGCACTGAAGGAAAGTGAAGAACGCTATGCCCTAGCGGTACAAGGGGCGAACGATGGGCTGTGGGACTGGAATCTCAAAACCAATCAGATCTATTTTTCCCCCCGATGGAAAGCCATGCTGGGCTGGGGGATCGACGAAATTAGCAACAGCCCCGACGAATGGTTCACCCGCCTCCATCCAGAGGAATTAGCCCAGGTGAGAACCGCCCTGTTGATCCACCTGGAAGGACAAAGTGCTCATTTTGAAATTGAGCATCGGATGCAACACAAAGATGGTAGTTTCTGTTGGGTTCTGAATCGAGGACTGGCCATTCGCGATCGCCAGGGGAGGGTTTCCCGCATGGCAGGATCGTTGACGGATATTACCGAGCGCAAGCAAGCAGAAGCCCAGCTCCTGTACGATGCCTACTACGACCCGTTGACCCAGCTTCCCAATCGGGCCTTGTTGATGGATCGCTTGGAGGAGGTCGCCAATTGGGCGCAGCAGCGGCATACCTTGTTTGCTGTTTTATTCATTGATCTGGATCGGTTCAAAGGGGTCAATGATAGTTTGGGACATACGCGGGGCGATCAATTACTGATCGCCATTGCCCAACTTTTGAAAGTTTGTGTGCGGCAAGGAGATACCGTTGCCCGTTTAGGGGGCGACGAGTTTGCGATTGTTCTTGACGCCCTCCAATCTGTTACCGATGCCATCAGTGTAGCGGAGCGAATTCAGCAAGAACTGACCCTTCCGATTAACTTAAGCGGCTGTGAAGTCTTTGCCACGGTCAGTATCGGCATTGCCCTCAGTGGTGAAGGGAATCAAGAGCCAGAAGACCTGTTGCGGGATTCGGATATTGCCATGTACCAGGCCAAGCTCCTGGGTAAGTCGCGTTATGTAATCTTCGATGCCCAGATGCGCCACCGGGCGATCGCCCAGTTGCAGTTAGAGACAGACTTACGACGGGCAATGACCGCCCAGGCATTTCACCTAGAGTATCAGCCCATTGTTTGCCTCAGTCGTAACTCCATCATTGGGTTTGAAGCCTTATTACGCTGGCGACATCCCTTGCGGGGAGCCATTTCGCCAGGAGAGTTTATTCCCCTGGCCGAAGAGACCGGCTTAATTGTGCCCTTGGGGTTTTGGGCGCTGAAGGAAGCCTGTCTTCAAATGCAGAGCTGGCAATCTCAGTTGCCCACACCCTTACCGCTGACGATCAGTGTCAACCTTTCCTGCAAACAATTTTCCCAACCCAACCTGTTCGAAAACATCGCCCAGATTTTGCAGGAAACCCAATTGGATGGCCAGTTCTTAAAACTGGAGATCACTGAGAGTACGATCATGGAAAATGCCGAAGCTGCTCCCTCCATGTTGACTGATTTAAAAGCCCTGGGCATTCAGTTATCCATTGATGATTTCGGCACCGGCTACTCCTCTCTGAGTTATTTACATCGGTTTCCCATCGATACCTTAAAGATTGATCGGTCATTTATTAGCCGCATCACCACGGCTTCTGAACCATTCGAAATTGTCAAAACCATCCTGGCCTTAGCCGAAAACCTGGGGATGACCGTCGTTGCCGAGGGGGTCGAAACCCCCGATCAACTGGTGCAATTGAAGATGCTAAAGTGCCCCTATGCTCAGGGATATTTCTTCTCTCGTCCAGTTTCCAGTGCCGCAGCGCAGCAATTGATTCTCCAGCAGTGTTCACCAACCGCTCCATCCCAACTGTCCTCAATTTAACAGCCACCACTTCTATGTTCACACTCGCCAATCTGTGGTTTTTTGGCTCCAGTTTTCCCTTTCGAGGTGGGCTGCCAGCATTAGGAGGGGTTGCGATGCTGACAGCCCTTCTCTGGCGCGATCTCAAACCTGTGCTAAGGGGGTCAAAGCTCTCTTCTATCGCACGGGCTTCTGACCGCAGCAAAAATGTCAAATACTAGCCAGACTTTCACTTTAGTGTTTCTATTCCCCCTCAAGATCTACTACAGTGAAGAGAGGGAATGAGTAAATATACAGGGTCAGGAGCAGATTATGTCTGGTGGCGAGTTGCAGACTTTTGGATCTCTCTCGGAGCGAGAACTCCAGGTGCTTGAACTGGTGGCTGCTGGCTTGACCAACCAGCAAATTGCTGAGAAGTTGGACATTAGCAAGCGTACCGTGGATAACCATATCAGCAACATCTTGACAAAAACCGCCACCGAAAACCGGGTTTCCCTGGTACGTTGGGCCTTGCAATGGGGCAAAGTCTGCCTTGATGAATACAACTGCTGCACCTTACCTCTGGCTGAGGATGGAGTGGTTTCCTAAAGTAGCAGTAACAACGGACATGGATAATCTGACACAGCTTAGTGATCAACCCAATGCAGTCGATCAATTCCAGATTCCTGGGTTACCCTTGGCTGTGTACCGAGAACTAGCCGCTCACCTGCAACAGGTTGTGGGGGTCTCAGTGGTACTGGTTCCCCAGTCATCGGAGCAATTTGACTACAGCCAGAGTCAGGTGGCAAGTCTCCAGATTGAGTATGCAATCACCGCCAATCCCATAGCCCGTTGTCAAGTTGAACCAATCTTGGCCTATTACAGAGACCACTACGCAGGCGAGTGACTCTACGGATCGTATTCTCTTATATAAACTTTAAATAAAGTCGGTTTTTTGCGTAATTTACGTAAATTTCTCCCCAGGCTTGTCATACCTCAGTGATTTCTAGGTAAGAATGGACTTGTGGCAGTTGATGCTAGTGATATCACCGAACTCAGTCCCTCGATTAATCCGAACGCTAAGTGCATCGGTGTGAATCACTCTTTAGACCTGATCGTCAATCTTTCGCAAAAACGTGGCTATAGGACTATCGTGATGAAACTTACAGAGGTTGTTCGTGAAGCGATCTTCGTAGGGAAAATGACATTTCTCATCGAAGATCAGATCAACTTTATTCTCTGGTCAGAACATCCAGAAACAGAAGACTTGGAAGCTCTAGATTTGCTATTAGATGGGCTTTCAGTCGGTTCGGTTAAATATATCCCCCATTAGAGTTCCAGCCCATTGCTGTTGCAAGACTATACAATTCGAGAAGTTCTATGTCTGAAATTTTTATCCTTGTGAAAAATGCTTTGAAATCAGGTTATTTAACCATTGAAGCTGAACAGCGATTGCATCAACTCACTCTCGGCCAATGCAGCTTATTTGAGATTGATTCCCTCCTTAAGTTACAACAGGCATTCTTAACAAATCTCGTCAAAAAGGAAACTTACGAACGGAAGCGATCGCAGCTGTTAACCCAGACTGTTCCAGTCATCTCCTTCATCCAATAGATTCTTGGGTTAAGTCCCTAAGAGGGTCTCATGAATTCCTACCCTTTATCTTTCTCAAATTTACAGTTTATCTAGATACCCGACGCAACTAGCAGGCATCTAGATCACCTACGCTAACCAGTGGATCGAGAAAGGGGAAAGGAGTTAAGGAGCATGGGATGAACGGGAAGATGCAACCCGAACAACCCATAATAGATTGGTCTGGGTGTGTCACTTCTTGGGAAATAGAAAGCAGCGATTGCGGCTTATCATCGCCCAACCGCTGTTATGCTCTCGGCACTTTATAATGGGGTGATCACACCCCCTCTAGAACCATTCAGCTGTAATGCAAGGGTGATTCATTATCTCTGGAGATTGTCGGGACGTACCCAATCCCTTGACAAGATCAGTTGCAAATCTTCTGGATTGAAAATAATCAATCGATCATAGGCTCTTCCCCTAGAATTTACTGGCCCTGCAACTCCTCCTACCAAGATGTTGCTGACGAGATCGCCAAACAAGCTACTCAGTCCCTGGCGGGCTGCGGCAGTGGCCACGCCACCTTCAACATTTTGCCGGGTAATATCACGGGTGGCAGATCTGACTCTTGAGACAGCTTGAATGCTAAAAGAACGATTCCCAATCACCACTCGATTGGCGATGTAACGAGCACCAGGATTCCCATTCACTGTCACTGATTGGAATTGCCCCTCCAGGCGACTTCCCTGGGGAATGACCACCTGTCCCCTGTCATTGCGAACAGGCTCACTGACCACTAATGCGCTATTCACATTGTCTCCAGGAGCTAGTATCATACGGCCACGGTTAT
The DNA here is from genome assembly GCF_000775285.1 of Neosynechococcus sphagnicola sy1. Lineage (NCBI taxonomy): Bacteria > Bacillati > Cyanobacteriota > Cyanophyceae > Neosynechococcales > Neosynechococcaceae > Neosynechococcus > Neosynechococcus sphagnicola. Next base: position 25,849 of record NZ_JJML01000037.1, read on the forward strand.
TCCCTTGATTACGGTTATTCCCTTGATTTAGGTAGTTTGTGTTAATGATCGTGCCCCTAGAAAGCTGAAGCCCACGGTTGTTGCCATTACTGTAGTTACATGGCTGATTCCGGTTATTACCATTCCCGTTGTTACAGGGTCGATTGTTGTAATTCTGTGCAACATCTGAAATATCAGTTGCGATCGCAGGTACCGAAATAAGGATAGATGGTAGGACGGTAGCCGCCATCCCAAGGATCATCAACGTGGTTGCAGCTGACCTATAAAGTGGAGAGTTGCTCATACTTCGTTTTGCTAAAAACATGTTAAAAGTCTCTAAATATTGGCTAGAGAGCTCCTTCATTAACCATGGCATAAAGGCGTTTGAAATCATGTCTAGGCAAATGATTAACTTGTATCAATATGGCGGCTATTCAACTAGTGAATTACAGTCGATTCTTGACTGGCAAAAGCTTCAGGACTGGAAGCGTACCGCATTTAGCCAAGAACCGCTATATATCTGTGAATCGAAAATCATGAATAGTAATACATCAATGGGAATCCATCGTTAATTAAACGGAGAACAATGTCATAAAAGCGCAGATAAAACGTCCCTGGTGCTGTGTCACAGCTTAATTTTAGGGTGGGCAGAGGTGAGTTTACATCTGGCATCATCGATCTTGATTTGCCAATCGACACCACGTTGAGTGTTGTTCATGTCGGTTGACCCAGCTAGGTACACGTAAATTTTGTGATTGCCAGAAAGAGTATATTCATACTGCTTATCAACAACGCCGAAAAGGCATCGTAGCTTTGACAACCTTGGCAATGCGGACGGAGGGACTTGAACCCACACACCTTTCGGTACTAGAACCTAAATCTAGCGCGTCTGCCAATTCCGCCACGTCCGCAAATTTCAATTTTAACGATTATAACAAAAAAGGGATCTCTTGAACCTAGTTCATTGACAAAACTATTCCACAGCGTATTGGTACGTTTATATTTTTAATTTTTCTCCCCTACCTACCTGCTACTGCGACGGGGCTATTGGGAATGGCCATTGGTGACAGATCAGCGGGTTGGCTTGCTGCCGCAATCCTGATGTTTAAAAAAGTGCCCGATCAGGTAGAGAGAACCACATAGGATCGTAAGTGGTTCAATGTCATCCTGATTCTTGAAATCTGAACTATCCTGGAACGCTGCTTGTAAGCCTGAGGCCAAATCTGGATAGGGTTGACAATGAGTGAGCCCCGGACATTGACGTTGTGCTAATTGCGTTAACTCAATTGGGTTAGCAGAACTGTGATCGGGCACAGGAACAAGGTAGAGTGCATCCCCTGATCTTAGTAAGGTTTGGAAAATCTCGCTGTGATCTTTGGTAGACAGCATCCCCATCACCCACTGCACGGAGCGGGCATCTCCTAAGCGATCCACAAACTGGCGTAATACCCCTGCTGCTGCTGGATTATGCGCCCCGTCGATCAGCAAACGATGTTCTTGCCAGTGAACCCACTGAAGCCGACCCGGCCAGTGAGTGTGGGCCATCCCATCCTGAATGGCAGCATCGGTAATCGACCAGCCTTGCTGTCTCAGGACTTGCACCGCTGCGATCGCCAGGGATGAATTCCGCAACTGCACCTCTCCAGCCAGGGGCAACGGGTACTGGATACCCCGAAACTCTGCCCAGGGCATGGGTTTAGGAGAACCGGAGTCAGTTGGCCTTGGAATCTCTTGAGCCGATTCAGGCCAGTCCACTGGACAATTGAGGGCTGCAATCTGCTCTGCCACCACCACAGCAGCCTCCGCAGGTAAGAGACCTACAATTGCGGGGCTACCGACTTTGAGAATCCCTGCTTTTTCTCGGGCAATATCCGCCAACGTTGGTCCTAAGACCTGCCAATGTTCACGACTGAGGGAGGTAATAATGCTAACCAAGGGGCGATCGCAGACATTGGTGGCATCCAGCCGTCCCCCTAAACCCACTTCAACTATGGCAATCTCGACCTGTTGCTGGGCAAAATAGAGCCAACTTGCAGCGGTGATCACCTCAAACTGAGTGGGCATTTCTAGGGGTGAAATCGCAGCCTCAACTTGCTCAAGCACCTGTTGGAGGGCAATGGGGGCGATCGCTTCTTCATTCAGACAAATCCGCTCACACCAGTTGACCAGATGTGGCGACGTGTAGCGTCCCACACGATAGCCAGCCGCTGTTAAGATCCCTGACAAATAAGCACAAACCGAACCCTTGCCGTTGCTTCCCGCCACATGGATGATGGGGTACTGTTGTTGCGGATTGCCCAAATTTGCCAAGAGGGACTGAATCCGATCCAACCCCAGATGGACACCAAACCGCTGATAGGGTTCGAGAATCGTGTCAACGTCGATCACGGGCTACCGCACCTACTTGAAAACTGAAGTACAAGCTCCGCTTAGGGATTCAACCTACGATAGATGGCACAAAGGCGACTGGGCTTAAAAATTTTTGCCTGAAACATGAAGTTAGGGGGTACGTTGATAATCCCATAGTCCTCTGACTCATGAAACTTCTGAAATTCAGCAGGCATTCCTTTCGGTGTAGTAGTGGTGTAGGGAACAGGCTGAAAAATTAACTCGGTGAACTCCACCTGTGGGGAGTCTAACTGTTGAGCAACCTGGGTCAAAAACGTTTCAGTGCTCAACAAGTTGAACAATGCTGCTTTCGCATTCGGCTCTAGGGTAAAGCTGCCGTCAAAGTGATCAATGATCTTTAGGGCCATAGGATAACGGTAGCAATCGATGAATCTAAGACTAACTGTATCGCGATGGCCGGGGGCCGATCTTTGACCATCGCACTGATTTTTGGCATCTTAACACTGCAGCAGCAGGGATAGAGTCTAGAATTTGGTTCGGGAAAGCCTCAAAATAGAGATCACTGGACTCCAACCAGGAACCCCATCAATAACCGAATTTACAACTACAAGTAATTCTAGTTACAACAAGGTATAAGTATCCTGGTTGTTTGCAAAACGGTGTCCTCAGCCTAAGCCTGAATAGGAGGCGATCATCTATGGGTAATGCAATTCATTTTGGTGCACTGGTAATGCTGTCTAGCGTGGTAGGCATAACGGGGCAGGTGGAAGCGATTCAATTGGGGGATGGCAGTCGAGCGTTTGTCAATCCCCCGCGCCTATTGGGGGCTGTCACAACCAGCAGTGATGTTTACGCCTGGAATTCTACCTACTACTTCACATTACAAATTCCGGAAGACGCTGGAGAACCTCTCCAGAAAGTGGTGATTGTGCAACAGGAAGGCTTAGACTTGGATTTGGACTACAATCTCAAGCAATTTGTTGCCTTTGAAGGGGCTTCTTATCGTAAGCGTGGTGCACCGATTGCCATTGGGAATGTGGGCTTCGACCGTAAAAACCAGACTGTAACTGTGAGTTTTGATCCACCTGTTGTTCCCGGCACAACTGTGACCGTGGGGCTGCGCCCTTATGCCAACCCAGATACCAGCGGCGTTTATTTGTTTGGAGTGACGGCGTTCCCACCAGGGGAGAGAACACGTAGTCAGTTCCTGGGCTTTGGACGGCTGACGTTCTATCGAGGGAGAGATTGATGATCTTATCCCCCGTATTGCCAACCCGTACTTTCTAGCAGCAGTGGCTCTCCTTCTCGGTGAACCCCCGCACCGATGACTTCTCCCACAAAGACGGTGTGGTCACCCTGCTCAACCATGCCTACGAGGCGACACTCCAGGTAGCCCAAAGCCTCTTGAATAATTGGGCAGGCTGTCTCTGGCCCTGGATAGAACTCAATCTCTGCAAACTTGCTGCCAACCCGGCGCTGGGGCTGAAAAAAATACCTGAGCTAAGTCTTTTTGACCCGCTTCCAAGATGCTGAGGGAGAAAACGGCACTGGCCTTAATCATCGCGTGAGATTTAGAATCTTGGCGGACGCAGTTGACCACCAACGGTGGCTTAAAAGAGGCTTGCATTACCCAGCTTGCTGTGAAGCCATTCACCTCGTCGCCGTCTTTAACACCGCAAACATAGATTCCATGTGGAATCTTTCGCAGCATGATCTTCTTCGCCTGTTCGTCTAGCAATGCTTTGCTCGCTTTTTCTGCGCTACAAGGCTAAGTGTATCAATCTTGGAGGATCTCTGAGAAGCGCTGCAAAAACACCAGAGGCACAATAAGTATTTATACTTGTTCTGTTACGTCGGTTTCAGCCCTGCTTTGATCCCGATACTGAATCGCTCATGAATTCGTATCTCCAGTACTCGGCTTCCCGCAGGATTAGCGAATCGATTGTCTAACCCTTGGGGTACACCTGCCTTCGGAGAAGAGCAATTCATCTTGAAAAGATCGGGAGATCGGCTCACCATGCAAGAAAAACCCGATAGATTTCAGAGGCAGGGAAGATGATTTTCGAGAAATTCTGCCTAATATACTAGAAAGTCGGTTGGTCAGGTTTATAGAATGTCTAAAATGCAACCTAAGTAGTCATTACTCCACTCACAACAGCTGATCAAGGTAGTTCCAGTCTGGAACTACCTTGCTTACAAGGGTATTCTTAACCTGGAAAGGCTGCTTCCTCAACAACCTCACTAGCGAGGTCAACTGCACGGTAGAAACTCTGGCACCTCTGCGGGAATCGAAGGACCCCCTTTTATCATGCCTATTTGTCCCCAATGTCAGTTTGAGAACTCTGATGCCAATAAGTTCTGTCAAAGCTGTGGCAGTCCCCTCACCCTCTGGTGGGCGATTGTTCAAGGATGTTCACAGACGCCAGCGTTCTATGGAGAAGCATCTCTAGGGGAATCTCTAGATGTAGCGCCTGTTTCAGCCATGGCCACACCCTCAACAGAACCTCTAGCGATCGGGACGGCACCGCTCTTTCTCGATCCTGCGAACCGATATCGATGGCTGGAGACGGGTTCAACTTCCAACAGTCTTTCTGGCAAGCCTGGAGGCTTTCTCTGGGAAATACAGGGAAAAGTCCTGGATTATCAACCTTTTCAGAACACCCTGTTTTCAGTCATCAGTCCGGAAGGCAGCGCTACCAGCATGCCCGATACCATATCGATGCCACCCGTAGCTCAATCCTATTTGGCCTTGGAATCTCGTTTTTATCCCACCCTCCCAGCTGTTCACGATGCTTGGCAGCAAGAAGGGCAGCAGGTGCTGGTTTTAGAAGATCGCTCAGATCTGCTGTTACTGGCGGATTTGTGCGCCCAAGAACCAGTTCCGACCATGCAGATATTGCATTGGTTCCATGAGATGGTAGAACTTTGGGACGCACTGGAGGTCTGGAAGTCTCGGAACAGTTTGTTGGAACTTAGCAACCTTCGCGTCGATGAAGATGGAATTCTCTGTCTGCAAAGGCTCTACCCTGACTCAGCCCCTTACCACCTCCAAGATTTGGGGAAACTTTGGTTACAAGTTTTCGACCAGCCCCCGCAGACGTTGGAAGTAGGGTTGGATACCCTGATTAAAGCTGTGCATGGGGGGGAAATTACTGAACTTGGGGATTTACGAACTCGTCTAGAAGCGATCGCCTACGATGTCCAGATGCAGGAACTTGAGATGGGCAATGAAGATACGGACGTAGACTTAACGCCCTATCTAGAAGATGGGGTCGATCTCGATGACCCCGAGGATCCAGAAGAGGAGGAGGACGGCAGCGACCTGGATGATATGCCCACCGTGGTGTTACCCATGCAGTTGTATAGCGTCGATGATGCCTGCCAGACAGATATCGGGAATCAGCGCAACCATAACGAAGAGTTTTTTTGGCATTGAAACCCAGATCACGAAGGAAGAAGTTCCCCGAGGTCGGACATTACATGCACGGGGGCTGTACATTCTCTGCGATGGCATGGGAGGTCACGCCAGTGGCGAAGTTGCCAGTGCTTTGGCAGTCAAAACCCTACAGGAATACTTCAAAACCCACTGGCAGGAAGACCTCCCTAACGAGGCCACCATTCGGGAAGGGGTGTTGATTGCCAACCAGGCCATCTATGAAGTCAATCAACAGGAGTCCAGTTCCGGGAGTGGCCGCATGGGCACGACCTTGGTGCTGGTATTGTTGCAGGATACTGATGTCGCGGTGGCCCATGTCGGGGACAGTCGGCTGTATCGTGTCAGCCGCAAGCGGGGATTGGAGCAAGTGACAGTGGATCATGAAGTGGGGCAGCGGGAAATTCTGCGTGGCGTTGATCCGGCGATCGCCTACGCTCGTCCTGATGCCTATCAACTGATCCAAGCCCTTGGCCCCAGGGATAACCAATCGGTGAATCCAGATATTCAATTCCTGTCCCTGCGGGAAGATACCTTGCTCGTGCTTTGCTCAGACGGTCTCACAGATAATGATCTACTGGAAACCTACTGGCAAAGTCATCTCGATCCCCTTTTAAGTTCCCAGAGCCAGCTAGATCGGGGGACGAGTCAACTGATCGATCTCGCAAATCAGTACAATGGTCATGACAATATCACGGCCATTGTGGTGCGAATTAAGGTACGTCCCAACTTAGCAATGTTGCCGCGTTAACCGATTGAGAGCAGAAATTTGGTGCCGTGGTCATTACCCTGACCCTCCTCCCTGCGGATACCCCCGAGGCTGCTGTGGGAGCAGCTAACTTAAAACTCCAACAGTGGCGCTTCGATCAGGAGTCCCAGATTTGCATCGGTCGGGGAATGGGGAATCAAGTCATGATTAATCATGCACTGGTATCCCGACATCATCTGGAACTCCAGTGTGCCCACCCAGGTCAGCCAGGGGTCTGGCAACTCACCAACCATGGACTTAATGGCACCTTGGTGAATGGTGCTGTGATGGTACAAGGAACGTTGAAGTCAGGAGATCTGCTACAACTCGCACCGGGCGGCCCCACCTTCCTGTTTAAGATTGAGCCAGCCACGCCAGGGCAACCATCCCCTCCAGTGGAAAGCACCTGTACCCACAGCGGCAATCCCACCCAAAATTTATTTTGTATGCATTGTGGTCAGGCGATCGCGGTGAAACAGATGATCCGCCAGTATCAGATCCTACGGCCCTTGGGACAGGGGGGCATGGGAACGACCTATCTGGCATGCCGCTCAACAGCGACGGGCTCCCCAGAACTGCTGGTGCTGAAAGAGATGAATGCTGACTTGGTGCAAATTGCCAAAGCCCACGATCTGTTTCAACGAGAGGCCCAGGTGCTCCGATCCCTCCGTCATCCGGGGATTCCGAAGTTCTATGACTTCTTCGTTGAGGCTGGGAAAAAATACCTGGTGATGGAATTAATCCATGGAGAAGATTTAGAGGATTGGATTGTCCACCACGGCCCCGTCACTCCCCAACAGGCAGTTCAATGGATGCTCCAGACCTGTGATGTCTTGCACTATCTTCACCAGCAGACTCCAGCGATTATTCACCGTGATATTAAGCCCGCGAACCTGCTGGTGCGCTATCGTGAACAGGCGATCGCCGTACTAGATTTTGGCGCGGTCAAAGAATTGGGGACACCACCGGGAACCCGGATTGCCATTGAAGGCTATAGTGCCCCTGAACAAGACCAAGGGAATCCTGTGATCCAGTCCGATCTGTATGCAGTCGGTTCGACGTTGGTATTTCTGATCACGGGGGAAAGCCCCCACCAGTTTTATCGTCGCAGTGGTAAGACCTTACGGCTGCAAGTGCAGGGATGCAGCAGCATTCCCCGGCGGCTTCAGGGGGTGATTGAAAAAGCGACAGAACCCAATCCCAGTCGTCGTTATGTCAGTGCCCAAGCGTTAGCGATCGCCCTGAAAAACGCCCTGTGATCATCGTTGAGTCACCCTCAAGCTAGGATACTGACCTAGTTCACCTTACCCTGCAAGTGTCATCTCCGAGAGGCTGTTTGTGAACCATCCTCAACATCCAGGACAGGACTTGCTTCACGCCCCTCCAGATTTGACAAGTCTGAAGACGTCTGGGATCTGTGTTCAGGAATCATCGGCACAATAGCTGTAATCTGCCCCCCTCGATCGTGGTAGATATAGCAGCATTTCAGGTGCTGGCCTCGAAAGACTTGGGCTTCAGAAATCTGAAAGTGTTGGGCGTACTCGCTGAGGGATGGTTCAGGGTTCAGTGCCTGCGCCTGTTCTAGCTTGGCTTCTTTTTCCCAGCGACGACGCACCAGCCGACCACTGATCACGATCACGACCATCAGAACCACTACCGCGCCACCCGATCCCCAGGCAGTAGAAAGCCCCAAGAAGCAAAATTTGACCGCTAGAGGAGATTTGAAGATGCTCCAGCGCTTCAAGCTGAGGAGGTTTTTCAGAACCGGTCGCCATAAGGACAACCACCCCCCCCAGAGTGTAGCGGTCGCCAGTTCCGACAGCAACCGCCGTTGCCAACCAATGTGTCCGTGCCGATCAATGATCAATGTCTTTGAGGTCATCACTGTCAACCAGATGAAGGATCAAGCAGCTATATTCAAGTATGACAGTCAAATCCCCCGATCCGGGCTGACCCAGCGGGCTCGCTGACCGGCACTTCGCATCAACACCTTGGGGAAGGCAATAATTGTCGTTAGAACAATAATGATCCAAAAGACAAAGGGGTACCAGATCAGCCAATAATAATTACGCCCAAGCCCTCGATCATATTGACTGTCAAGCCACAGACTCACCGCAAATTGAATCATGCAGGTGATCCCAAGCACAAGACCGCTGGATTCAGGTAAGAGAGGCAAATCGTAGTGATGGATGGCCGCACCCCAGAGGGTAAAGTTGATCATCCAGAAGACGACCAAAATCAAGACTGCATAGGCCCAAATCAGGGTCAGAAACACCTCAGCCATCAATAACCACAGTCTTCGCTGGCGAGGGCGGATGCAAACATCAAGATTTTTCAGCAAGACCTGAGCCCCGCCCATAGCCCACCGGAGTCGTTGCTTCCACAACCCCTGGATGGTTTCAGGCATCAAAATCCAGACAAGGGCATGGGGTTCATAGATCACGTCCCACCCCCCCCGGCTGAAGTTTCCAGGTGATATCTATATCTTCGGTGAGCATATCGGCACTCCAGTAGCCCACTTGATGCACTGCTGATTTACGAAACGCACTAATGACCCCAGACACCGTAAACAGCTGACCAAACCAACTCTGCGCGCGCTTGATCAAGCCAATAATGGATGAAAACTCACCCACCTGTACCCGACCCATCAAGGTTGAGCGGTTACGAATGCGGGGGTTGCCAGTAACGGCTCCTGTTCGGGGATTATGCAGAAAATGCCGCACCATCCAGGGCAGGGCATGGGCATCCAGCAGGGCATCTCCATCGATACAAACGAGAATTTCATAACGGGCTAGGAGACAACCCACTTGCAATGCCAAGGCTTTGCCCTGATTTTCCACTAAGTGCAGCACCCGAAGATTGGAATGGAGCGCAGCTAAATGGTTGAGGATCGCCCCAGTGTTGTCACGACTACCGTCATTAATCGCAATCACCTCAAAGACTGAATAGTTGACGGCTAGGGCATGGGAAATGGTGTCGGCAGCGTTGTCACCCTCATTAAAGCAGGGGATTAGGATACTGATCGGTGTGTCGAGCTCACCCCCAGGAGGACGCACCAGCGATCGCTCCCGATATTCTGACCGGAGGAAAAATAGAACCGCAAAGAACATCCAGGCATAGGACATTACTAGGGGGTAATAAAAAACAAAGGTCAACAACCCATGCCACAGATGCCGCAGCAGGGTATGGATGGCCAGTGGTTCCACCTGGATCATCGAGAAGAAAGCAGTGGCGCACTTGATTTGCTATCAAAAACAGGCCGGATAAGCCTGGAATCGGGCTGACCGCGATGGGGGTTCTCCGGGTAGTAGGCAATATGGCGTGCCCCCCAACTATAGAGATCAGCAATGGATTGAGCCAGTTCCTTCGAGTCGATGTCCTTATGCGTGCGCCAATCCGTGCTTTGTAGCTCAAAGACAACTTTGTTAAGGCCACCCGGTTTTTCTCTGACTTTTTCAAAAATATCTTTCAAAAACCCGTGGGGATCTTGAGCCTTTTCTAAATAGGGCATCGCCATAATTGCCGTGAAGTCATAGTTCTGTAGTGAGCGATCGAGGGACTGAGAGTACCAAACCTCCGACTTTGGGTTGAGTGCAACTTGGGCATAGAGATTACGGGCGGTACGGAGCTGAGGCTGGTTGATGCGAACTACCGCAGCTAGATCCTTGGCTAAATTGTCGAGCGTATTAATTTTGAAATTGGTCCAACGCCCTAGGAAGTCATCTCGCCGCCGAATTGCCGCAAGGTTGCTGGGTAAGCCCCATTTTTGGTAGGTACTCAAGCCAAAACGACTGGCATCTTCATAATCCGAGAGTGTGGCATCATCGTGGAACAAGAGACCATCGAAGGTCGCTCGCCTAGAGAGATCTGCATAAATCTCACGGATAACCGAGACCGCCTTGGGAGAAAAGGGGGAAAGACGGGGGTAGCCCATCACCAAATGGTGGCTCTCGGCTCGTTGGGTGATCACCCGGTGGGCGGCAACTGGATTATTTTTGGGTAACTCAAAGGCCAGCATTGGCATCCAAGCATAGAGCCGCCTGACTTGGGTGCGAGTACGAATCTCCCAGGCCACATGGTTGAATAGATCGGCTCGCATCGGCAGATGTCGGTTGGGGAAATAAACCGCATCCGCAGCTCCATTGCCATCGGGATCGGCGTAGGCTTGGAGGTATACGGTATTGACCCCCATTGTCCTGATCCGTTCTAGCAACTGAGTCAGATTGCGCTCAATCTGAGCCTTCTCTGGGTCGTAGATGTTATCGAGATCAACATGCATGATCTTGGCTGCCCGAGCATTATCCTGGGTATCGGCTTGGCGGAGGGCAATCTCCACCGCTAAATCTCCAGGAGCCATATCCTGCGTCATCATGATGCGGCGCAGGCGGCTCAGGGGAGCGTCCTCTCGATTGGCCCCATCATCCAACGTCAGGCCAACGGGCATTTCCAGATCAGTGGCAATCTTTGAGACTAAAGAGTTGTAACGTCCATAGGGCCAAGCAATTACCCGTGGTTTCCGACCTAACTCTTGAGCTAGCAGTTGGCTATTATGGTGCAGATCTTGTTCAATCCGCTTTTGATAGGGGAATTCATCCTCGTAATGGTGCTGAGAAATACTATATTCACGGGTACTCGCGGCGGGTTGCTGGTTGCCCTGTGGGTTTCCCGTAATACCCTTGTGTAAGTCATGGGTATGGCTAGCAACTTCAACGAGCCCACTCTTGACCATCTCCCGCACCTGTTCCCAGCTCATGAATTCGCTCCTGGGAACCTTTTTGTCTCCAAATTGGATCAAGCCATTCTGCGGCTCCATCCAACTGCCCACGAGGGCTACTACAGCCGGTGCCTTCAGGGATTTCAGGACTGGAAAGACCTCGGTATAAACCGACCGATAGCCATCATCAAAACTTAACAGTACAGGTTTGGACGGTAGCCGTTTCCGATTTGCCCTCGCCGCCAGTACCTGATCCACACTGACAAAGTGATAGCCGTTGAGGCGCAACCAGTCCATCTGGCGCACAAAGTTACTTGGGGTAACAGCTAAGTCAGGTATCTGGGCTGTTCCTGGATCAGTAATTTCGTGGTAGACGATCACAACCAGTGAATCAGAGGCAGCTGCTAGAGATACCCGCCCCACGCCACAGACCAAGAGAATGCCTGCCAGGAAGAGGCTCAACAGACGAATCCAGCGCATAAGCCAACCGTAACCTCGGCTGCTCAAACAGGGTCAGATATCTGAGCAGAAAAAAGACCCTTTTAACTATATACCTCCGTTCCCAAGGTTGGCAGCAGATGAGTACATAGGCTTCATAAAGTTTTCAGTAGGGGTTTGGGTTAAGGAACCGGCCCCGGAATGTCTGGACACGGATGGGGGAAACTATCCTTCAGCATTTCCCTAAGACTTTGTTTGGATCAGTTCCACCCGATAGCCATCGGGATCTTCCACAAAGGCAATGACGGTTGAGCCATGCTGCATCGGCCCCGGTTGCCGCACGACCTTTCCACCCCTGGCTTGAATCGCAGCACAGGTGGCATAGATATCCTCGACCCCAATGGCGATGTGACCGTAGGCACTCCCCAAGTCATACTGCTCTTGACCCCAGTTGTAAGTTAACTCCAGAACGCTATGGTCAGCTTCATCGCCATAACCAACAAAGGCCAGGGTAAATTCCCCAGCGGGGTAATCTTTTTGCCGCAAGAGGTGCATCCCCAAAACTTCACAATAGAACTTGAGTGAGGCATCCAGATTGCCGACGCGAAGCATAGTGTGTAATAGGCGCATACAGATATTTTCTCGGTTGGCTGATTCAACTTTTATTATGGACGCAGCTCTCCAGGGATCTTGGTAAGATACCACCAATAGCCAGTTGTGGAGGCATGAAACTGTGGACGCAGCCAAAAACCTGGAGAAGGTCAAAGCAATCGTGGAACGGGCATTGGCCGATGACAAGCTGACTCGCCAAGAGAGTAACGAGATCATGGATGCCATGCTAGAAGATGGCGAGGTATCAGACGAAGAGCGGGAATTGTTTATGTCTATCAAGCAGCGGATTTGGCTGGGGGAGATTCTGATTGAGGAATAAATCGATCAGCCCCATCTCAGGACTGGTTCCCCTAACCCAGCTCTATGCTCTGGTCAGCCTCACCCCGCCATCACCCTGATGGCAGCTATTTGCACTTGATTCTTGTCTGTTATCTCTGAATCCCCTACCCTAGCAACTAGGTGTTTATGATTGGATTAGTGCCAATGATCTCAAAGCAAGGGAGACCATCACGACTATGGCAATGATTGAGACTAAAACCGAACCCATGGTTCTGAACATGGGGCCTCACCATCCCTCTATGCATGGGGTGTTGCGGTTGATTGTCACCCTGGATGGCGAGAACGTGATTGACTGTGAACCAGTCATTGGCTACTTGCACCGAGGGATGGAAAAAATTGCCGAGAATCGCACTAACGTGATGTTTGTTCCCTATGTGAGTCGCTGGGACTACGCAGAAGGGATGTTTAATGAGGCGATTACGGTCAATGCCCCTGAGAAACTAGCAGACATTCCAGTGCCCCGACGTGCCAGTTACATCCGGGTGATCATGCTGGAACTCAACCGCATTGCCAACCACTTGCTGTGGCTGGGGCCATTCATGGCAGATGTCGGTGCCCAGACTCCCTTCTTTTACATTTTCCGGGAGCGGGAGTTAATCTATGACCTTTGGGAAGCCGCCACGGGGCATCGCATGGTCAACAATAACTATTTCCGCATTGGGGGTGTGGCGGTTGATCTGCCCTACGGATGGGTAGATAAATGTCATGACTTCTGTGACTATTTCTTGCCGAAAGTCGATGAGTACGAGCGCCTGATCACCAATAATCCAATCTTCCGACGGCGCGTCGAGGGCATTGGTACCATCAGTCGGGAAGAGGCCATTAATTGGGGACTGTCTGGCCCGATGCTGCGAGCCTCTGGGGTGAAATGGGATCTGCGCAAAGTTGACCACTACGAATGCTATGACGACTTTGACTGGGACGTGCAGTGGGAAACAGCCGGTGACTGTTTAGCTCGTTATCTTGTCCGAATTCGGGAGATGCGAGAATCCTTGAAAATTGTGCGTCAGGCATTGGCAGGTCTTCCTGGGGGCCCTTACGAGAATCTAGAAGCCAAACGGATCGCAGCTGGCCCGAAGTCAGAATGGGATGGCTTTGATTACCAGTACATCAGCAAGAAGGTCGCCCCCACCTTCAAAATTCCTAAAGGTGAGCACTATGTCCGGTGTGAAAGTGGCAAGGGTGAACTGGGGATTTTTATTATGGGCGATGACAATGTCTTTCCCTGGCGCTGGAAGATTCGGGCTGCTGATTTCAACAACCTGCAAATCTTGCCGCAATTAATCCGGGGGATGAAGGTGGCGGATATTGTGGCAATTTTGGGCAGCATTGATGTGATTATGGGGTCTGTTGATCGATAACGAAAACGAACCGTTAGTCACTTGCTAGTTCCTTGTAATAGGTCAGACAACTTCCCAGAATCGGCATTTAACGGTCTTGTTCTTGGCTACCTGACCAGCCCTATATTTCCCAAGGCAGGCTAAGGTCTGCTTTGGGAAAACTCGGATTTTCCGCTCCCAATTATGATGGCCAATTACGGGCAAGATGATCGCTGACAGCTCCTGCATTGGTTTCCAGGGTGACACGCAGCGCCATGGCAAATGTTGACTCAAAGGCTTGCCGTTTGTAATCTAAGCTCCAGAGTTCTAGGGCGCAGTCATCCTGGGGAAGACTGGGCTGAAGGCAGAGGTGTAGCTCGGGAATTTCTGGGTTGTACTGACACCAAACCCGCTGAATGGCTCCAATTTGCCGCCGATCGAGGGCGACTGCGAGGCGCAGGAGTCCACTGAGTTGATCAACAACCTTCCGGTGGTGCTTGCTGGAGAGATTGCGGTAGTTCTCGTGCTTTTTGCGGGGGCAACTCTTGCGATGGTAGCGCGCCAGGTTGGCGATGGTTTCGATTTCGGTTTCGTTGTACCCCAGGAGTTCGCTGTTGCGGATCAGGTAATAGGAGTGCTTGTGATGGGAGGAGTGACTAATGTGATGACCACAGTTATGCAGAATCGCAGCAACCCACAGTAACTCCCGTTCTTCATCTCCCCAATGGTGGAGTTGTTTTTGGGTCTGGTCAAAGAGACTAAGGGCGAAATCAGCCACCCGCTTGGCGTGTTCTAGGTTCACCTGATATTTTCGGGCAATATTCAGCACACTGCCTTGGCGAACAGAGCTTTGGAAGCGCAGACGGCTCTCAATCAGACCATGGGCCAACATCCAGTCTACGACCACCCCTTCCCGTAAGGCTCGCTCACATAGGGTTAAGGATTCCAGCCCCAAGAGGGTCATGGCTTCTTGAAGAATCACCGCCCCCGCCACAATAATGTCAGCGCGGCGATCGCTCATTCCCGGTAAGGCCAGTCGTTCGGCACAGGAGAGCTTGCGCAGGCGGTTAATCACTTCCCGCAAATCCTTGAGGGAGATTGGGTAGCCTTGGAGTGGTGTCGGTACGATCCCAAGTTTTTCGCGGGCATGGAGAGTTGCCAGGGCTTCCACGGTGCCAGAGGTTCCCACCAGTCGAGGGAGGATGCCCGGTTGTAGATGGCTGCGAATCTCTTCAACCGAGCGTTCCAGCATCCCCCGCACATAAGCCTGCATATACTGGAATTCGTTGGTGCTGATGGGATCCGTCGTCACCAGTTCCGATGTTAAGCGTACGGCTCCCACCTTGGTGCTGGTGAGGCACTGAGGCTCGTGCCCGTCCCCCAAAATCAACTCGGTGGAGCCACCGCCAATGTCGATCACGATGTGGGGTTGGTTGTTGAAATCCATCCCTGATAACACCCCGAGGTAGATGCGTCGGGCTTCTTCGGGGCCGGAGATCAGATCTACATGCAGGCCTAGCTTTTCTGCCACCTGTTGCAGAAAGTCGCGACCATTGGGGGCTTCCCGCACCGCACTGGTGGCAACGGCGACGGTTTGTTCGGCATTGAGGGTGCGGGCAATTTCTTGGCAGCGCTTTAAAGCCACCAGTGCCCGCTCCATGGCATCTTTCTTGAGATTGCCAGTGTGTTTGTCGCGATCGCCCAGACGCACCGTGGTCTTTTCCCGATCAATGATCGTGAATCCCGGCAGCGAGGGCTGAATATGGGCGACCACCATATGAATGGAGTTGGTGCCAATATCAATGGCAGCAAAGATGCGATCGCGTTCAGGTGGCACCATTACAGGACTGACCAAGGGTTCCCTGCCATTCTGAAGTACATTCACCATACTGAACTGATTCCAGATGCCATAGGGTTGACCTAGATTCAGTAACACTCCAGGGGGCAACTGATACTGAAATCCCAATTTTAAATCTCCCCTGATTTTACCCTGGGGGGGGACTGATTGGGAAACCTCGGCTCCGACGATACCAGTGGGCAAGGGAGTGGCAAGGGACACCGAGCAAATAGGCTACAACGATGCCTTGATTGATCAGGGTGGTCTGCCAAATCCCCAACCGTTGCCAACGGCGGGCTGAGGTGACAACGGGGGTCGGTACAATCACAATCTCCCCTCGGCGGGCTAATTGGCGCACGAACTCAAAGTCCTCCATAATGGGCAGGTCAGGGAAGCCGCCGCAGGCGCGGAACACCGAGGCGTTGAGAAATAGCGCTTGATCGCCATAGGGCCGTTGCAACCACCGCGATCGCCAATTCACCCCGGCTTCAATCCACCGAAAGGCTGGCTGGGGGGCATCAATTTGTAGGGCAAAGGCTCCTGCAATTGCCCCGGAGACAGCAAGGGCAGCGGGAATCATCGTGGCAAACCCTGTGGGGAGTTGGGTATCCCCATGGAGGAAGATCAGAATTTCCCCCGTGGCGATCGCTGCCCCAGCATTCATTTGTTTAGCTCGACCTACAGCAGCTGTGATCACTCTCGCTCCTAGTGCTTGGGCGATCGCCACCGTATGATCTTGGCTCCCTCCATCGACCACAATCACTTCCAAGGACTCTATGCCTTGCAAGCCAACCAGCGTCTTGGGCAGGGTTGGGGCTTCATTGAGCACTGGAATAATCACAGTCAGGTGAGGGGACGGTGGAGCGACCATAGCTGGGAATCGGTTACAGGTACACCAGGTCTTCTGGGCGGTCAATGTCCGCAAGGGTTGGTAGTTGGGCGATCGCCAGTTGCAGCGCGGTGGCAATTTCTAGGGTCTGCTGCAACACTTGATCGGTGCCCCAGGTGGGGCCGATCAATAAGGCTGGTATCCACTGCCCCAACCCAATCAGATAGTACCCTCCATCTAGGGCTGGCCCTAACACCAAATCGGCAGTCTCCAGGGACTCAAAGGCCTGAGCCAGATGACTCACTTGCAAGTGGGGACAGTCCGTACCAATCATCACCACCCGTTCCCAGCCCGCCTGAAAACCTTGGGCAAACGCCTGGGTCATCCGGGCACCCAGATCCCCCTCTCCCTGGGGAATATAGGTGGGATAACTCCCCAGCCATGCCCGCATCTGTTGCAGACTACCGCCATGGAAATGCACAGCCACACTCAGGGGACGGATTGCTTGCAGCGCTGTTACCTGCTGGAGGGTTTGTTGCCCCAGATGGTGATGCAGTCTTGCTGCCCCATCGGCTCCGAGGGCTGGAATCAAGCGGGTCTTGGTTCGACCGGGTTCTGGGTAGCGGGTGATCACAATCAGCCCTTCACCCCCACTCCTGCTAGCCCTAGGGAATTCCATGCCCCCTTACTTGAAGGCGCTCTTATGGAGTGCCAGGACGGCACCGATCAAAGATTGCTGCTGCAGAGGTTGCCAGGACAGTACCTTCAAGACCAGTTCCACCTTGGCAACAATCTCCAGGGGACTGGCCATCAGGTTGCGCTCTTGAAACCCGGGAATAAAATCGATTGCCCCTTGATGAATCGCCCACTGGCGCTCAACCGGAAAAATTTCTGTGCGGCTACTACTGACGAGCATAATTTTTAAGGTTGGGTAAGAGGCACGACACTGGCGACAAAAAGCATAGGTATTGGATTTTTGCGATGTGATGTCCACTAAGACTAAATCAGGTAGCTCCTGGCGGCTGAGCTGAAACTGGTAAATGGTTTCTAGCAGTTCCATCCCAGGGGATTCAAAGGCAACCGAAACCCCTTGGGAAGCCAAGGTTACCTGCCAAATGGCGGCTTGGTATTGGGTGGTGTGGGTAATCAGTACCGTTTTGCGCGCCGATTCCCGTTGCACTGGAGGCTGCTGGGTGGTAGCAAACTGCCCATTGGCTGCCGCCGGATCGGAGAATTCAATCTCTGTTGTTCCCAGTACCAGGCGATCGCCATGACGCAGGGTTAATGGCTGGGCAATGCGCTGGCCGTTGACCAGACAACCATTGCGACTCCCTAAATCTTCTAAAGAGAAGTTTCCGTCTTCGGTGAGATGTAACCTGGCATGGTGACGAGACACCCAATGATCCGAGAGCACCACTTCACACTCTTCAGCACGACCAATAGTCCAGGTTGTCTTCCCCACCAGTTCCAGGTAGGAATTACCCAAGACTCTTCGGATAATTAACTGTGGGGAAACGGAAGTTACCACAGGCGGGGAGACCCTATCAAACGGTGGAAAAGACAGAGGTTGGACAATCCCTGGCAAAGCTTATCCATGCAAACAATTTGCTGGAATCTTCATTACCTTAACAATAGTGTATTGAAAATCAGCAAAAATACCATCGGAGTTACCTTCGACACCAACCTTTAGGAGCCTGCCAGGGCCAACTGCACCAGCTGATGTACCAATTCCGAGAACTCAAGCCCACTGTGCTGCCACAGCTGGGGATACATACTGGTGGCTGTAAACCCAGGTAAAGTATTAATCTCATTGATTAGCACTGCTCCACTGGCCTCAATGTAAAAACAGTCAACCCGAGCCAAACCCGCCCCATCAATGGCCTTGAAGGCTTGAATTGCCATAGTCTGAACCGTTTCGGCGATCTCCGTGGGCAACTTGGCTGGAATCACCAGATCAGCCCGACCCAAGGTGTATTTGGTCTCATAATCATAGAAATCACTCTGGTAAGTGATCTCACCCACCACTGAGGCGCGAGGTGTATCATTTCCTAGTATGGCACACTCAACTTCCCGTGCTACGACCCCAGCTTCCACAATCAGACGGCGATCATAGCTGGCGGCTGCATCTAATGCTGCTTCTAACTGCCCTCGGGTTCGCACCTTGGAGATACCCACCGATGAGCCAAGATTCGCGGGTTTGACAAAGCAGGGATAGCCGAGGGTGGTTTCAATGCGATCGCAGAGCTGGGGGAACACACAGGGATTCGACCACACTTCTCCCCGAGACACTGCCAGATACTGCACCTGGGGGAGCCCAGCGTGTGCAAAGGCCATTTTCATGGCGAGCTTATCCATGCCCATGGCTGAGGCCAGCACCCCCGAGCCGACAAAGGGCACCTGCATCAGACGCAGCAATCCCTGAACCGTTCCATCTTCCCCATTGGGGCCGTGGAGGACGGGGAACCAGACTTCCACCTCGGCGATCGCCGAGGGAAATTGCCAACGGTGGATAGCTGCAGCTGGATCTGAATCTGACAGCGCCACGCCAGTTTCCAGTACCTGTTGCGCCAGTCTACCTGCTTGCCAGCAACCCTCCTTTTGAATGTAAACCGGCAGCAGATCGTAGCGATCTCCATTGGGGGGAGTGGTCAATGCCGAGGCGATCGCTCTGGCGGAAGCAATTGACACCTCATGTTCTCCGGAACAGCCGCCAAACAGCAGCCCCACTCGCAGTTTTGCCATGCTTCCCTAAGCCCTAACTCGTCCCGTCAGCCTACCATAACTCTCTGTTTGCCGATCCTCCTGGCTACTGCGGTGGTGGAACCTCTAGGGCGATCGCCCCCAATAGTCCCTTGCGAAAATCATTCAATAATTGCTGGGCGGTGCGTTCCAGATTTCCCTGGTAGGCCTGCTGAGCCAGGGTATGGAGATAGTCTTCACCACTCCGATTCCCCACCTCTAGGGGGTAGCGCGCCGAGAGCAGGGGGGTAGAGTCGCAAGGTACCCAGCAGATCAATCAAGGTACTGGCAACCCGTTGGTGATCGTAAGCCGCTTCCCCAATATCGTCACAGATGGCGAGTTTGAAGGCAGCCTCCTGATCGGCCAGACGCGAGGGCAAAACCCCCGGTGCATCCAACAGTTCAATCTGATCGGAGATCCGCACCCACCGCAATTGTCGAGTGACCCCAGGGCGACGGGCACTTTCAACCACCCGCTTCCCCAGGAGGCGATTGATCAGGGCTGATTTGCCAACATTTGGAAACCCCAACACCACAGCCCTGACGGGACGGGGTAACATGCCGCGATCTCGGCGACGTTGGTTCACTTGGTTGCCAACCTGCTGAGCGGCTTGGGTAATGGATGATACGCCTTTGCCATGTTGAGCATCCGTGAAGTAGGCCAAATCTCCCTGGGCGCGAAACCAGGCGGCCCAGGCCTGCTGCATGGTCAGGGGAATCATATCGACCCGGTTGAGCACTAACACCCGACCCCGGTTACCAATCCATTGGGGCATCTGGGGATGATGGGTCGCCAGGGGAATGCGGGCATCTCGGACTTCGATCACCACATCCACCCACTTGAGTTGGGCTTGCAGGGCTTTTTCGGCTTTGGCAATATGACCGGGATACCACTGAATTGGGGGCGTTGACATCCTCTATACCTTCTGAATTCGGGCACGACCCAACAACCCCTGGGGTCTCACCAGCAGCATTACCAGCAACATAGCAAAGGCGATCGCGTCCTTATAGGCCGAGAAGTTCCCAGGAACCAAGGCTTCAATTACCCCCAACACCAGACCCCCCAGGACTGCCCCTGGAATACTACCCAAGCCTCCCAATACAATCACCGCCAATCCCTTCAAGCCAAAGGCAATGCCAAAATAAGGCCCGGCAATGCTGACACTGGAGCCCACCAACGTCCCCGCCAGCCCTGCCAGAAAGCTACTGGCAAAGAAGGTCAGGACAATGTAGCGATCGGTATTGATACCCAACAGACTGGCCGTCGTTCCATCCTCCGCCACTGCCCGCATCGCCTTGCCAAACTTGGTAGCATTGATCCCATAGGTGAGCACCATCAAGATCACCAGAGAGACCCCAAAGATCACCAACTGCACTGTCCGAACCGGAATCGGTTGTTCTGGAGTGCCAAAGTTAATCGCAGGTGGCAAGTTGCCATAGGTATCTGATGGGAAGGTGTAAATCTCGGCACCAACGGCATATTGGATTAGATTCACAATCACCACGGCCACCCCGAGGCTAGACACCACCGTCAATAGAGGATCAGCGCCCCGTTGGCGCAGGGGGCGAAAGGCCAATCGCTCCACCCCTACCCCCACCGCCCCTGCCAGAATACTGCCCAAGATCAACGCCGGGAAAAAAGGCAGTTTCAACGGTAAGGCTCCATTGGCCAGCAGTCCGTTAAAGCCAAAGGCTTGCCCCATTAACGCATAGGTAAAGTAAGCCCCTAGGGTAAAAATTGCCCCATGGGCAAAGTTGATAATGCCCAAAATCGAGAAAATCAAGGTATAGCCCAGGGCAAACAGGGCATAGACACTGCCAATGGACAGGCCATTGAGAACTTGTTGTAAAAATAGCGCGAGGTTCATGGCACTAGGAACTTAGGGTCAAAACAACTCAGCCTTCACCAAAATTCCTACTTCAGGAAAACAAAGGATCCGCTCTGCCCATCTGGATTCATCTTAATCTGAGCCACATAGAAATCTTTCTGGATCACCTCACCTTCAGGGGTAAAGGCGATCGCCCCTAGGGGTGTCTCATAATGACCCGCGAGTAATTTTTGATTTAATCTGGTTCGCACCACTGCCAGCGGCAAAGTAGATATTTTTTGTTGCTTGTCCAACATCCGCAATGCCTCAACGAATACTTGCACGGCAGTAAAGGCTTGGGCACTGAACTGAGGGGGCTCCTTATGAAACTGTTGACGATAAGCTTTGCTAAACGCTGTATTGATGGCACTTTGATGTTGGGGACTGTAGGCCTGAGCAATCAGCACCCCATTACAGAGTGCCTGACAAACCGTGAAAATATTAGAGGTATTCAAGCCATTTCCCCCAATGATCAGTCCCTGATAACCCAGTTCTCGCAGTTGTCGTACCAGATTACCGCCATCTGCGGCCAATCCTGAAATGATCATCAGGTCAGGCTTGAGATTCATAGCATTGGTAATCTGAGCCTGAAAATCCGTATCGGTAGTCTGGAATTTCTGAATGGTGATCAGATCTAACCTTTGACTGCGGACGGTTTGCTGAAAAATCTCAGTTTCTGACTTACTAAAGGCATCATTTTGGGCGTAAAACACCGCCACCCGCCGGATCTGGGGATTGATCTTTAAGGCTGCCTTCACGGAGTTGGGAGCCACCACCACGACGGAAGCCGAAACACGGGAAACATACGCACCAATTTGGGGCACTCCCTGAGCGGTATTCGATGGCCCTACAACCGGTACCCCCAAGCGCTCGGCTATGGGGTCGGCACTGAAGGCCTGCTGTGAACTACTGGGACCGACAATGCCAACGATGTGGTTTTGGGTGATCAGGGTTTGGAAGGCATTGATGGCTCCGGCCTCATCGCCCCCCGTGTCTTGAAACACCAGTTTAATCGGGGTGCCATTGACCCCCCCGTGCTGGTTGAAATACTGTTCGGCAATCTCTGCCCCCGCTACTGACTCTTGACCCAGCAGGGCAACATTACTCGTCTGTGCGACTGCAATTCCAATGGGAATCGTCTGAGACGAGATCGCAGTTTCCTTGGGAGACAGGCTGAAATTTTCGGCCACCGTACAGGCGGCCAATAGAAAGCCGCAACCCATAGACAGGACTGCGCCGATTGTGATTGCTGCTCCTCTGGAGCTAGGCCGATCAGAAACCATCTGGGACGGCAAGAGAGTCGACATCCTATTCACAAAACCTCATGAAGTACAGACAGTAGGCAATTCCTGAGTGGGGAACATTGGCTTGATGGAGTTTCAGAAAGTCATCATCCTGGTCGTAGGAGTAGGTCAGAGCCGCGTCGACATCAGCGAGGGTAATGATGGGGTAATGGTAAACAATATCGTCGGGGGACATACTAAGGTGTTCGTACCCAATCGCAATGTCTTGCACTCGAATGCGATGACCTGCGTCTGCGGTGGCAAGCCCCGCAGACGCCAGGGGTGATTTGGAGATGTTGAGAGATAACGGTTGTCATGGGGGTTGAAGGGGTGAGAGAAAGATGATATCAATGCTATCGTCAAAGGAATTGAGAATCCATCGCCACCGGCAAACGGACGTTGTTTATGGCAAATTTAATCGTCCGCAACATCGATGAAGCCATCGTCAAAGCCCTCAAAAAGCGAGCCAGTCAGCATGGGGTCAGTGCCGAAGCCGAACATCGCAAAATCTTAGAACAAGCCTTGCTGCAACCGCAACGAAAATCCTTTGCAGAAGTGCTACGCCAGATCCCCAACGTTGGCAACGATTCAGACTTCGAGCGCGTTCAAGATGACACAGCCAGCCAAATATTTAATTGATACCAACATCATTAGTGAACTGCGTAAAAAAAGTAAAGCAAATCCCGGTGTCCTGCAATTTTTCCAGCAAACTGCCGAGCAAGCCGCCCCGCTCTATCTCAGTGTAATCACCATTGGCGAACTGCGGCGAGGGGTTGAACTCATCCGGCATCGCGGCGATCAACAACAAGCAGACCTGCTAGAAAACTGGTTGCAGACGGTTTTAGAAGACTACGCCGACCATATTCTCGATTTCACCGTAGTTGAGGCTCAGGTTTGGGGCAAATTGCGCGTTCCCCATCCCCAAAATGCCCTTGACAAACAGATTGCCGCCACTGCCCTCACCTGCGGTTTAACCCTAATCACCCGCAATGTGAACGACTTTGCTGGGACAGGCGTTCCCACGATCGACCCGTTTGAAACCGTTGACGGTTTCTGACTTACAACTCCAGTTCCCAGGAAAGGTGCCCGTGCCCTATTGAAGAAAGGCGAACTTACCGCTGGTGCCATCGGCATTCATTTGAATTTCGGCCACGTAAAACTGTGTTTGTACCACATCGCCCTCCGGGGTAAAAGAGATGGCACCCAAGGGGGTCTCATAGCGACGGATCAATATCTGATGGATCAACTCGGTTCGCAATTGAGCACGGGACAGCGTTGTCAAAGGGGTCTTCTGGTTTAACTGTTTCAGTGCCTCCACAAACACCTGCACAGCTGTAAATGCCTGAGCACTAAACTGAGAGGGATCTTTCTGAAATTGTTGGCGATAGGCATTGCGAAAGGCAACATTCATTGCTCCCCCATACTCAGGGCTATAGGCTTGAGCCACCAGAATCCCATTACAGAGTGCCTTACAAACCGGAAAAAGATTCGGGGTGTTGAATCCATTGCCACCCACAATCAGACCTTGGTACCCTAACTCTCGCAGTTGCCGCACTAAATTCCCCCCATCCGCAGCCAGCCCAGAAATAATCACCAGATCGGGTTTGAGTTTGATGGCATTGGTTGCCTGGGTCTGAAAATCTGTATCCGTCGTTTGATATTTCTGCACGGTTACCAGATCTAAGCCAAGGGTCTTCACAGCCTTTTGAAAAATATCGGTTTCGCCCCGACCATAGGCATCATCCTGGGCGTAGAAGACCGCAACTCGGCGCAGGTTGGGATTTGACTTCAGAGCAGCTCTAATTGCATTGGGTGCCACCACTGAAACTGGCGCTGAAACTCGGACAATATACTCCCCAATTTGGGGAATTCCTGGAGCTGTATTCGAGGCAGCAATTACAGGCACCTGAGCTCGTTGGGCAATGGGATCAGCACTAAAGGCCTGTTGAGAGAGCGTGGGGCCGATAATGCCAACCACCTGGGCACGATTAATTAACGATTGAAAAGCATTGATTGCCCCAGCTTCATCGCCCCCCCGTGTCTTGAATCACCAGTTTGATCGGAGTTCCGGCAATGCCCTGCCCTTGATTAAAGTACTGTTCTGCAATCTTGATCCCCGCGATCTGCTCCTGACCAAACAACGCTACATTACCCGTTTGAGCCAAAGCAGCCCCGAGGGGAAGTGAGGTTCCAGAGGATCCGGATTCAGCCTCAGGGGGACTCGTTTGCCCCCCGCAAGCACTGAGGAGCGAGAGCAAACAGGCAGAGAGGAGGGTCGCAGATGCAATAGGTTTGATCATGAATCAATTCGATGAGGATGCTTGCCTTGACAAACATACCTGGCAACAGCAGTTGTTGAGCAGTTGTTTTCAGCCATGGGTAGAGAACTGTTGCGATCGCCCATGAAATCTACTCGTCAGGCAGGCCAACACCACTGGACGTGCCGCAGCTGCGGTCTATTTTTGTTTGCGGATAATCTCATCCGCAAACCCAGATTCCTGAATACAGATAGCATAGATCTGGATGCTGCTGAGCCCGGTGAGATTGGTTTGTGCCTGATTGATCGACATCCCCGGTGGGGTACAGAAGCTGGAAACGACCTGAGCATACTGGGCAGACGTACCCAAAAGATTTTCCAGGGACGAGGTATTTTGCAAGATCGGTAACGTCCGCTGCATCACTCCCTCGACTAAGACGCTGATCGACTGACTGGAATTTTTTTGAGGAACCAGTTTGCTATCGGACAACGCAGCAGTCAGGAGTTGTTTCAGTGCCTTTTGTCCCTCTGCGGTGCTAACAAGACCCGCAAACGTCTCTGGTTTCGCTTGGGGGTCAGTTTTAAAGGCAGTACGAAACCCAATCAAAAAGCTGGCGGCTAAAAAGTCCGAGAGGGTGCCAAAGTAATCGCTGTAACGAATCGGTGACGAGCGGCTACCATCCCCGCACACCACCGAACCATCTCCATCCGCACCAACCGTGAGATTAACACTCCCGTGATCTTGACAAGCACTGAGGGTGGCCTGAATCTCGCTCGAGAACATCTGGGAGAGTCGTTGCCCAGGGGATACGGAATTGGGGGTGCTCGGGGTATTCGCCCCCACTGCAACCGGAGATAGCAGCAAGGCTCCCTGGCAGGCGATCGCCAGTAATAGCTGCCACTGAGGCCGTTGATGGTTCACTGCCCATCGGTTAGCCAGGGGTGTCTTGGGAAAAATAGGGTTACTCATTTCATCAGATTAGCGAAAATTCAGCGATCGCCCACACAACACTTGGCGCATCACCCTGAGATTGGCAGGCAACTCAAATTGCATCGCCTGTTGGAGCAATAGGGTTGGCACAGGAATCGTGGGAGTCGCCTGCACCCGATAGGTAAGTAGGGTCCCACCCTGCCAATCCTGGAGGGTCAACTGGGCAGCAAAGTCTAGGAAATCTCCCTGTTCCATCGTGAACCAGATCTGTTGCTCACCCGCTTGATCCGTCTGCTCACGCACTGTTAAGTAGATTTCCACTTGCACCGCAAAGCACAAAAACTGTTTTCGCGCCACCTGGTAGAGATGTTGAATCCTAGGATCCAACTCAACCGGGGCGGGTCGAATCTGACTGCACACCATATCTGGGAAATAGCTTACCCAGCGAGGATAGTCAGTTAACTGCTGCCAGAGGTGCGATCGCGCCATTGGCAGATACAGTTGGGCGATCACCTGCCCCCCCGCAGTGCGATGGGATCTTGTTTTAACTAAAATTTCTCCCTGGAGCAGCGATACCCCATGGGTTACCTTCCAGCCCACCTCGACTGCGATGGCAGCCGTTTTAGGCAAAGCTAACACGCTCATGAATGCCTTTGACTCCTGACGCAAATCAGCAGACTGATGCCCGTCGCTATCTTAAAGTTTGTCTTTGAGAATCAATTGAATCCAGCATTACCATTTCGAGACAGTTTTTAAGCTGGGGACTGAGCTTCCTGATCATCCTTGACTCCACCCCAGGGAAAAACGTGCCAACAGCTTCAGGCAACTTCACCCCTATTTTACTGCCCATCTCCAGCAACTGGTGTGACAGAATCAGGACGAAGCCTGCTCCATATATTCGTGCGGTGCCAGATCAGCAGCCGATGCCGTTCCAGTGAGTCCTGAGGAGCTTACAGGTAATGCGGCTGGTATTCCCTACCCCAAGTGTGAAATGATTGCTCTTTTATTTTGGATTTTCCTTCCCATTACCATTGCCGTCTGGGTACTCAGAGGGTTGGGTATCCTTTCCTTTCTACCCGGTGGCTGGCTCTTGCTGTTGATGCTAATTACCACTGGTAGCGGGATTCTGACAGCGATTCGCCGCACTGCTGGCTAGGCCATGGAACCGAGATCGCACGTTAGGATAGTTCGGAGCAGTCTTGCTGCTGCTAACCATCACCTAGAAGGAGATTTCGATGTTTCTGGATGAGCTATCCCCGATTATGCAGGGCCTGGTACAACAACCCGTGGCCTTTCTAGGTGGTTTCTGTGCAGGGGTCTTGCGGCTGAATCTCGAGGAAGACCCGATTAAAAGTTGGCTCGATCAACAGATTGGGGGCGTTTCTCCATCACCAACTGAGACCCAGAATGGTCAAAATCCCAAAGCAAAAGGCCCACAGACGATCTCGATCGACTAGGCACCCCTTGACAGCTTCAGGGTCGCGCAACAATCCCCACCCCCTGCACGTCTGAAGGGGTAATTGTTGCGAGGTGTTATGCCATGTCTGATTTCACGCCCTGGCAGTCTGGAACTGCACTGCTGGCAACACTGGGGCTGAGTACCGGGATCATCGCCCCTCTGATGCTCCCCGTCCCCGTCTTAGCTCAAACCCAGTCCACCCTCCCCGCCGGAACCACTATTCCGATTCGCTACGACCAAGGCGACAAAATTCTGGTGACCCCCACTGAAACCACGCCGGTAACACTCATTGTGACCCAGGAAATTAGGGCACCCTTAGGAACCACCTTGATTCCAGCCGGCAGCATGGTGAAAGGGGATCTCCAACCCGGTGGGGGGGGCGGTTCTCGGTATGTTGCCAAGCAGGTCACTTTACCCAATGGCCGCACCCTAGCCCTTGATGCCACCTCGCAGGTGGTGACGCGCACTGAGGTGATTAAAAAACGGGCCCCGAACAAGTTCAATTCTGGTGGGAACAGCCTTGGGAAGTGGGGCAGCGGCAGCTCTCTCTGCCATCATTGGGGGTGGAAAAAGTATTACCCCTTGGCGGGTTTTAGCAGGAGCTGGGGTGGGTACCCTGGGTGGGGTCTTTTTAGGGCCGAAAAAGCAGGTGGAGTTAATTGTGGTCAGACCCAACGAAGACTTGACCCTGACCCTGAATCAGGATCTGACGGTAAACTATCCCTGAGCTTTGCCCTCAGAACCCAAGGGTCTCAACTACTTAAGAGCGCCTCAATGAACTCATAGCTGGAAAAGGGCCGGAGGTCTTCAATTCCTTCTCCAGCTCCAATGAAGCGAATCGGTAGCCCCAATTGTTGCACGACCGCGAGGGCTACCCCCCCCGTTGGCAGTGCCATCCAACTTGGTCAGTACCACGCCACTCAGTCGGGCTGCCTCCGAGAATACCTCGGCCTGACGTAGCCCATTCTGTCCGAGGGTCGAATCTAGCACCAGCAAGGACTCAACCACGGCATTAGTTGCCTTCTTATCGATGATCCGGCGGATTTTGCTCAATTCATCCATGAGATTTTTCTTGTTTTGCAGCCGCCCAGCGGTATCCACCAGCAATAGATCGATCCCCCGGGATTGCGCCGCCGTGATGGCATCATAGACAACAGCGGCGGGATCGGTATTTTGCCCCGGATTTGCGATCACATCCACCCCACTGCGCTGTCCCCAAACTTTGATCTGTTCGACAGCAGCGGCTCTGAAGGTATCCGCAGCAGCAATCATGCAGCGATAACCAGACTTTTGGGCAATGTGGGCAATTTTGCCAATGGTCGTGGTTTTGCCAGCCCCATTCACTCCGGTGATCAGCCAGATGTTCAGAACCTCTTTTTGAGGGGCAAAGGTCAGGGTATGGGACTGATCAAACATCTGCCGCAGGATTTGCTTCAGATAGGCGATAGCCGCCTCGGGGGGCAAAGCCTCCTGGCGGAGTCGAGCCTGAAGCGCCTCAATGATATAGTCTGTGGCTTCCACCCCTACATCGGCTTGGAGGAGCAAGGCTTCAATTTCGAGCACGGCTTCTTGATTCAGCGGCCCCTGACCCACAACAGCCCGTAGCTGGTTAATTAACCCTCGGCGCGTCTTGGTCAATCCCTGGCGTAATTTCTGTAACCAGGTAATTTCCTCAATGGAGATGTCTTCAGGCCGCCGTCCCTGGGCTGCCAGAATTTCGGTAGACCAGAGAAAGCCCTCATCTAAGGCCACGGGGGGGGATTTCTGAGTCGGGGAGCAGTGACTCAGTCGTGGCAGCAGCAGCCACGGGGAGGGTCGGGGGGTGACACCACGGGTTCAGGTTCCTGAATCGCTGTGGATTTCAGGCGTTCCAGGCGTTCCAGCCGTTCGGCCTCCGCCCGTGCCCAGAAGGGAAGCACCGCTGCCTCTGTCGCCAGGGTGGCAAGTGGGACAGGTTCTGACGGGGTTGAGAGCGCCTCATCCGCTCCCTCAGGAGGGGTCGGGGAACTATTCAGGGTTGCAGGCATCGGCACCTCCTCCGGGCGGGGGACATCCTCCTCAAGAACGGGTATTAACGAGGGAGGTGTGCCGGGATCAGAGCCAGGAGTTAGAGCAACGGCTGATTCTGGATCAGACTCAATTTCTCGCTGGGTTTCCAGGACAGAGCTAGCGATGCTCGGAGAGGACTCTAGTGACGGAGGAATGGCAGGGGTTTCGGGGGGAGCTTCTGGAGCCGATGAGTCTGAGATCACCTCCTTAGGGGGAGTTGCAGTTTCAACTTGGGAACTCTCATCGGACTGGGCTTTCTGGCGTTGAATATTTTGGTAAGCCGCTTTGGCATAGGCCAAAAGATCAGGAGCAACCGCTGGAGTAGATTCATTACTGGGTGGCGCCTCAGGAGCGGTGCTCTCCAGAGGCGAACCTTCGCCCTCCTCAGCAGCGAGGGGCTGGGGGATTTCTGGTTGAGCATCGGGGCTATCGGAACCCCGAAATTTGCGACGAAACCAATCAAAAGCCATGGAACCTACCTGCTCTGCCAGTCTGAAGATTAACGGGAAGCTTGTGAAGCAACACTCGCTCCTCCTATCTTAAAAAAAMTTACTTGATCTCAGAGATGCTGGTTCTTAATTCAGGGGAACGTTTCAGCTGATCAGTCACTCGCCGGAGCACCCCGTTAATAAAGCGATGCCCATCATCGCCGCTGTAGCGTTTTGCCAGTTCCACCGCCTCATTAATCGCCACCCGATCCGGCTGTCCTAAGTACAACATCTCGACAACGGCAATCCGCAGAATATCGCGATCAATCTGAGCCAGCCGAGAGAGTTGCCAATCCACCAGAGCCTCGGTTAATAACTGATCAATGTCAGCCCGGTAACTCACCAGTGCTCCCAGAATTGCCTGGGTATAGGCACGGACTTCTTGTTGGTTAGCAAGCTGGATAAATTCTGGAAGCTCCACCGCGATCGCCAAGTGATTTATCGTCTTCTCTGTCAGGGCGATCGCCTCACTAACCATTGCTTTCGCAGTCTCGGGATCGGGGGCACGAAACTCACTGCCCAACAGCTGATCCTTGCTCCGCTGCAATTCTGTCGCTGCGGTTTCCAGGGTGTCTTGCACTTCACTGGTCAGGGTGCGAATGGCTGCCACCAGGATGCTAGAAAACTCCTGGGCTGCCAGTCGTTGAGGGTTTGCGGGCAGCTGACTGGTACTCAGGAGCGCCAGTTCACGAGCAATACGACGGGCTTGCATGGCAAAGTGAGGAACAAAAGGGCAGGAAGCGGGGGCGGGAAATGGCTGCTACTTGCCTTCCACCAGAGAGGACTCCAGTTCAGATGCAGTGGTTGTGGTCAGCAACGGCATCGGAGTCGGGGCTGGATTAGCAGGGCTGACAATTCCCCCTGAGATCACGACCTTGAAGGCATCTTCAATGGACATTGAGAGGCTAACCACCTCATCTTCAGGCACCACAGCATACCATCCCGTGGTTGGATTCGGTGTTGTAGGAATGAAGACACTCAGCAAGGTATCGGGAATTTGAGACTGAATTTCGCTGCCTACGGCTCCGGTCACAAAGGCGATCGCCCAGATGCCACGACGGGGATACTCCACAAGCACCACTCGCCGAAACTTGCCATTGGTATCTTTGAGCAGGGTTTCCAGCAGTTGCTTTAAGGTTTTGTAAACCGAACCCGCCAGTGGGATCGCGTGCAGCACCCGTTCCCCCAGATCCAGAAGCCACCGACCGGCAATGTTGCGTGCCATTAACCCGATCAGCAGGATGCAGAGCATGGGAACCGCCAGACCAATCACCAGGTTTAGCAAGTCGCCCAGAACCGGGTGTAAGTCGTTAAACGGATTGAGTTGCTTGGGAATGCGCGTTAAAAAGTTAATCACCCAATTGGCGATGGTAATCGTCAACCAGATCGTGGTCGCCAACGGAATTACCACCAGAAGACCTGCAATCAGATCATTCTTTAAGTCTTGCTTCCAGTGTTGAAACACAGGTAATTCACCCTCCTGAAACCGACCCGGCAAACAAAGCGATTGCAAACTTGGCAACTCGCCCATCTTCTATAGTAATTTTAAATCTTGTTAAAAATTGTTGCAAAGGCTCAGACCTGCTTCCGCTGTGGATTGAGGGAGGTGCCAATAAGGGTGGTGATCCCATCTCAGGAGATATCTTAAAGCATGAGGGAGAGCGTTTCTCAAATTTTATGATGCAGCTCTCATAAAATTGCAGGTGGACTGGACTTCCAAGCTGAGTCTGAAACAGGCTACTCCAGAGTGTGAACCCGTTCATCGTTCAGGTAGGTATAAAAATCTTGGAAGGCGGCGACGGTCTCAAACCGATAAGACGGGAGCAAGGGGCCAACCGACAGTTCAGTCTGATACAGACTAAAAAACACAAAATTTTGCTGCCGGGTACTTTTGGCAATCAGCTGACTGAGTTGGGGACGCACCTGATCCACAATAGTCGCGCACTTTTGTTGTCCCAAGGGCTTCCAATTTGTCTTTGCTTCTGCACATAGACGTTCTTTAGAATACTGGGTCAATTCTTCTACGGCGTAGACTTGATAGTCTGTCAAGGTGGGATTAGTCCAGATCATTACAGCCGAGAAGCTGCCCAAAGCTGCCACCCCTAGCGCGATCGCGACAACAGAACTTTTGAGCATGAACCCACACCTTTTGCACATCCCAACCTAACGGGTGGCTGTAACTCACAGCTAGGCGACTGGTTTGTCCAGCGATCGCCCCCTGTTGAATCTCCCAGTAGATAGGGTGTTATTCTTTGTCAACTGTTTCTATTCTGACAGACGGATTCTGAAAGTTACAGGGCGAGGCTGCCGATCTTAGACAGGGAGTATTGTGGACTGCCTAGAAAGGAGGATGACTATCGCTACACTAAATTAAAATTGTCCACAGGCTGTTGTCTGTCTTGATTCAGGCTGGGTCAAACCGCCAGGGACGCTGCAAACAGCTAGCTCAACAGCAGGACAACCGTTTAGCAAGGGTGAGGAAGACGTGTGAATCTGGCAGAAAGTTTTTCATAAGGGTGGGGTATCGATGTGGCCGTTATTGGCGCTGTCGATCCTCTCCCTGGGCACCATCCTAGAACGCCTCTGGTTCTGGTTCAGC
Source organism: Neosynechococcus sphagnicola sy1 (assembly GCF_000775285.1). Lineage (NCBI taxonomy): Bacteria > Bacillati > Cyanobacteriota > Cyanophyceae > Neosynechococcales > Neosynechococcaceae > Neosynechococcus > Neosynechococcus sphagnicola. The sequence continues at coordinate 58,119 of NZ_JJML01000037.1, forward strand.
ATTTTGTCCCAAGAGAAAGCCCTCGTGGATGAGATTTTGGAAGCAGCCTACCAGGATTGGCTGACAGCAGCTGAAATTGCCAGAGGTGCAAGTCAGCAGCCCATTGGTCGGTTTCTCTATGCGCCCCTGCGGCTGAGAAAACCCGACCCTAGCTCCTTCCGTTTGGCTTTAGAAGCTGCGGCGGATGAGGAGTTGGCGGCGATGCGCCGGGGTGACAAAATCTTGGAGGCAGTGATTGCCCTAGCTCCCTTACTGGGGTTGTTGGGTACGGTTTTGGGCTTGATTCGATCCTTGCAATTTATTCGGATTGGGGATTTAGGGACGGCTTCCACCGCCGGGGTCACCCTCGGCATCGGCGAGGCGCTGATCTCCACCGCCAGTGGTTTGGTGGTGGCAATCCTCAGCCTGGCATTCTATCGCCTGTTCCAAGTGTTTTTGTTTAATCAAGTCCAAATTTTCCGGCGATCGGGGAATGAACTAGAACTTCTGTATCGTCAAACCTGGAAGGATACCCCGCCACCCCTGCTCTCCCCTGAGATTCAACCTGCTCCCCAGCCCTATGAAGATTAATCTGGATAATGTGGATGAGGTGCGGATTGAGATTATCCCCCTGATCGACGTGATTTTCTGCATTCTGACGTTTTTCATTTTGGCGACGCTGCAACTGACCCGCCAACAAGCGATTAACTTGGATTTGCCCCAAGCTCGCACCGGGCAGCCCCAAACCCAGGAGATGCTGATGGTCAGCGTCGATTTTCTGGGGCAGACCTATATTGATAAACAAATTGTCACCCAGGAACAATTGACCGTAGCCTTGCAAGCGTATCTGCGGCAAAATCCCAGGGGTGTGGTGGTGTTAAATGCTGCGAAGACAGCTAGCTACAGTGAGGTGGTGCAGGTCTTAGATCTGCTGCGCTCCGTTGGGGGCGATCGCGTTGCCCTGGCTACCCTCCCCCGATGGAGACCAGAGAAACACAACGACGACACCTCAAATTCCTGGTAGTCCGAGCTGGGAGCTGCCAGGGCAGGAGGGTTTACATCCATCTTTACAACCCTTTAGTACACCGCTGCAACCGCCTTCACCGGGCATCACTCCCGCGACCCCTTAGTGCGTCCATGTAGCTCCAGCCTCAGTAATCAACTCTGGGCTGTCCGATCCTGATCGCCAGCTGGAAGTCCACTCCTTGCACCACCGCCAGGTTATAACTTCCTGTTTTCATACCAACAGAAAATCCTTTCTTCCCAGCCAAAACTAGAGTGAACGGTTCCCTAGAGGCCGGGAGCGACCAACAAAAAACTCACCAATTGGTTTGTTAAGGGCGGAAATGTGGTGGGGGGTGGGAATTGTTACCTATTGCTATCTTCAAGCCATTCCCAAACCTCCGTCAGCTTGCCAATGACAACATTGCTAGCGCACACCATCTCAGGGGTTGACAGTCAGCGAGGCCAGAGGCGGCATGTCATGGATAAAAGTTTCCAAACGCATTTTCAGCACCTGCCACGCTTTTCATGAAGTTTTATTGCAACTTGCGTAAAACAATCTCTGATCGACTGACTTATCTATAGAGCTGTGGAAATCCTGCGGATGCTGTAGGACTAAACCCCTTCTCTACCCAATAACGATTCAGTTTCTTTCTTCATTCCTGATCACGTACACAATCTTGGAGGTTGCTGATGACAGACGTTGTTGTGACAAGTGTGATAGACACTTGGCCTTTGAAGGGTAAATCAAATCGAGTGAAGGTGAATTGACCAAGGAATTCAAGCCATCTAGCCATCACCCTTTAGAAAACCAGAGCCAATTCTTCTACGTGAGGAATAACATCCTTTTTTGCAAGTTATGATCCCACCATGAAGACTAAGCAACCAGATTTTATCGAATAAAAATAACTAGAATGCTTTACAGATAAAGTCTTGAGCGATTTTGTGCGTAGTTTCTATATCAGGATTTTTAAAATATAACCTATTCAGATGGGGTATGCTAAAATTCCCACAACGTTTAATCCATGGGCAATTCAGGGTATTTAACACTCATTTACTTAGTCCTCAAAGTGAGAGCTAAGTATTAGTTAGCAATCTAAGTCAGATGTGGTACCGAGGATGACAAACTAATTCAAAGACACAAGTATATCCTCCAAGGAAGAGTCCAATCCCTTAGAGGATGTTTTAAAAGTCTTCCTGGGTGTATCCAACCACTCAGACCACCTAGAGACCGCTACGACAGAATCAGGGTTTATGGATTTTAGATTGCACCACTGAGTCGTATTTGAGGCTCAAGACGACCCTTTTAAAACATCCTCTAAGAGGATGTTTTAAAAGTTTTTTTGGGTCAGATTTTATGCTAACTGCCTCACCATGATTCGTATCATGGCCAGGTAAATAAATGTCTCCGAAGTTTCTGGCCATAACTCATAGTCTCGAACCAATCGACGGTACCCCATGAGCCAGCCAAATGTTCGTTCAACAACCCACCTTTTTTTTCAGCAATACGAACCCTTTGGTTTGCTCTGGTCGCAGCACAACCTCCACAATCCACCGACAAACATCCATCACCCACATCAGGAATGGATTACCGTCAAAACCGCCATCGGCCCAAATCGTATGCAGTCGCGATACCCCTTGACCCATCTGTTTCACCTGTTGGAGTACCTGTTTAGCCCCCTCTCGTTCGGGTACACTCGCGGCAGTCACCAAGACCCGCAACAGCAATCCCAGGGTATCGACCGTCATAA
>NZ_JJML01000038.1 GCF_000775285.1 Neosynechococcus sphagnicola sy1
TCATTGGCTACTTTGTGTATTGATAATCCGTCCGCTTCATTGTAAAATCGACCAATTAAATGGGTTGGATTAACTGAATCTCCTATCAAATTCGCGATTGCCTGCTGAAACGTTTGATTCCAGGTCAGTGCTGTTTTCTGTTTGATTCGACTAATTGCTTCAGTGTAAGTTGTCATAGCGTATGCAACCTCTGCGAGTTCTTTTCCAACAACATAGAGTTGAAAACAATAGCAATGCGCGCAATACGCTGCGAATTCTAAATCCCCATTTTCTAGTCCAATTTGATAGGTTTCTAGCAATGGCTCCAGTGATTCTTTAAGATGTTCTTTCCAGTGTAGGACGTGTTCATATGCCATAAACAATGTCCTGGCTTTGAGTGAATGGGTATTCGGTTTTGACAACAACCTGAGAGCAAGCTGTCCAAACTGATAACCAGACTCGATATCTCCAACCAAGCTACAAAGAATTAATCCAAAAATGGTATAGGAGAAGGGCGACACAGACGCATTACCATACAAAATTGACAAATTTACTTGTTTAGATGTGATTAGTAAAAATAAGTTGGGAGCAGCAAATTTAGCTGCAATCGTGATGTCTGATAGGATTTGCATAGCTGCCAACTTTTCTGGCTCAGTCATGTTTGGCAAACGGCTCAAATCCTCAATTGTTTTCTCATCCAAGAGGGATGTGATTATATCTAATTCAGTACGAATATCCGGGTGACTTGACTGTTTAGGGAAACTGATTCCCAATTGTTGTAAAATCTGCAATCCCGTATCGACTGCTTGCAGAGGTTGGTTCTGCGCGATGTTAGTCTGAATTTTGACTCTATAAACTGTTATGCTATCAAGAACTGTTTTAACATGTTGCAGAACAATCTCTGCCCAGTGCTCTACCTGCTCAAACTCACCACAGAGATAGGCAACTTCTGTAGTTTCTAGATATAGCTCCAAGGTTAGGTCATAGTTGGTTTGCCAGCTAGACACTGCTAGCCAAGCTCTACCTGTAGTCAAATATTTTTTTGCCACGCTATAGGCGATCGCTCCTTTTGCTTTCTGACCTGCCAATAGATTCAGCTTGGCGATTTCATCTCGTTCTATTTCATCAGTAACAAGCTCAATTCCATAATTGAGATGATCCACTATTTTAAATAGCCGCTCAGGTAATTGTTCAGATAATGTTTCTCCCAGTAAATTGCGACCGATCTGAAGATGAATCGCTTGTTTATTTGACTCGTCGATTAAAGCATAGGCAGCTTGCTGCACGCGATCGTGTAAGAACCTGTAGTCTTGAACTAACAAGTCTTCATCCAACTCGGACACAGGTTGAATAAATCCAGACTGTACAGCGATTAATAAATCCTGAAAAACACTTTTAGGCGATCGCTCACCCACGATCGCTAAGGTTTTCAAATCAAACTCAGCTCCGATACAGGCAGCTAATTGAAGGATCTGTTGCGTCGCTTTTGGTAGTTTCTTCAACTTGCCGAGGAGCAGCTCTACCACATTACTGGTAATAGCCTGAGTTTGAATTTGGTCAATGCTCCACTGCCACCCCCCTTTACTTCCCCCCTTAGTAAGGGGAGATTGAAGAGGGGTAAAGTTCAGCAGACCTTCACTATGCAGTGATCGGATAAACTCACCCACAAAGAAAGGATTGCCCTCGGTTTTACGCAGCACTAATTCAGCTAAGGGACGAACAGTATGAGTATCTTGATAGAGCGTCTCGGCAACCAACCGAGCTAATGGTTCTAGAGATAAGGGTTGAAGAACAATCTCCTGAAGCATTGCTCCTTGTTGCCGCAGTCTCTCCAGAGTTAGTGTCAGTGGATGTGCGAGACTTACTTCATTATTGCGATAGGCACCAATCAAAAACAGGGATTGGGTTTGCGTATCGACCAACATCAGTTCAATTAACTTGATCGTGGCAGAGTCGATCCACTGTAAATCGTCTAAGAAGATGACCAGTGGATGTTCCTTTGAGCAAAACACCCGAATGAATTGCTGAAAGACTCGATTAAAGCGATTTTGGGCTTCCGTTGCCCCAACGTTTGGTACAGGTGGTTGCTTGCCAATGATTAACTCAAATTCTGGAATTACATCAATGATCAGTTGCCCGTTGCTTTGCAAGGCGTTTAAAAGTTGAGATCGCCACTGTTGCAATTGTTCTTCTGGTTCACCCAGCAGTTGTTGCACCAATTGTTGCAGAGCATGAGCGATCGCGCTGTAGGGAATATCACGCTGAAACTGGTCAAACTTGCCAGCGATCAAATAGCCGCGTTTTGCCGTGATTGGTTTGTAGAGTTCCTGCACTAAGGCTGACTTCCCAACTCCAGCGTAGCCAGAGACAAGCAGCATTGCACAAGATGCGGGGACACGGGGACGCGGGGATACGGGGACATGATAATTTTCTGTACAATCTTCCTCTTCCCTCTCCGCGTCTCCCCCTCTCCCTGCTATTCTCTCAAATGCTGCCAGTAATGCGGCAATCTCTGCTTCCCGTCCATACAGTTTTTGGGGAATGTGCAACCGATTGCAAACATCATGCTGTGCGAGTGGAATGGTGTTAATTTGCTTGTTTTTTTGAATTGTTCAGCCAAGCTTTCTAAATCTGCTTTGATACCCCAGGCACTCTGATAGCGATCTTCAGCATTCTTCGCCATCAGTTTCATGACAATATCTGAAACGGGCTTGGGAATTGTTGCATTCAGTTCGTGTGGTGGAACAGGTTGTTTAGCAATATGACAGTGGACTAATTCCAGGATATCGGTTGTTGCAAAAGGTAACCGTCCAGTCAGTAATTGGTAAAATGTTACGCCAAGGGAGTAAAAATCGGTGCGGTAATCTAGTACACGATTCATCCGCCCAGTTTGTTCTGGAGACAGGTAGGCAAGTGTACCCTCCAACACATGAGGGCTTTTGAACGTTGGATTGGTGCGATTGAATTGGGTGGCAATCCCAAAGTCAATAATTTTAACAACGCCAGTCTCTAAATTAAGAACGATGTTTCCAGGATTAATATCTTTGTGAATGATATTGGAGGCATGGATGCTGCCTAGAATGTCGGTGAGGGCGATCGCCAACCGCAAAAAAGTGGCTAAGGGCATCGGAAAGAATTCTGGACGCTGCCGCATCCATCTTTCGATAGATTCTCCACCAAAGTCTTCTAAGAGAATCACAAGTGTGCGTTGATAATCTTGCTGACTATATGCCTTGACAACTCCTTCCAGGTTGAGGGAGCGGGTAATTTCATATTCCTGTCGGTAGCGCGTTAATTCTTGAGGAGCAGGATAATCTTGCTTGAGAAGCTTGACGACAATCTCCTGCCCATTGTCTCGAATGCCCCGATACACCAGAGAATTAGCACTTTCGTAGATCTTGTTTTGGATGGCAATACCTGGTAAAGCAACCATAGAGTTTCTCTGGGTAAATTAGGATGCTGCATACCTCAAGCTTTAGAAGACAGCACTGGTCTTCTAAAGGATGATTGCTAGAATTGATTACAGAGATTGGATTCTAGCCTATGAATTGCCCAGCTTGTCAAAGTCACCAGATCGTGAAAAACGGCAAAATTACCCTGCAAGATCAGAGTTCGATCCAGAAATATTTGTGAGAAGCCTGCGGCAAACTATGAAAGACCAGTGCCTTCAGCTTGCTGCCCACATCTGGTGTAACTGTTCTATGGCTGCCCAACCTCTGCTTGACTGCGATCCACCCTGTAGTGTTTCCAAAATCGGCGTTTGCCACTCAGAAAAGGGTATCAGTGGCCTGACCAGCTCTACATATCACCCCATAGAATTAACTAACGTGAATAATCGGGAGTCAGGGAAATAGTTTGGCTATTCTGTCAGTAGCAATTGTGATCAGCAGGAGGTAGGCCATGATGGAACTGGTTGTCTGTACCTTTGAAGGTGCGACCAAGGCGGAAGAAGCGAAGCAGGCCATTCAGCATCTCGATACTCAACTCGTCACGGTGAAGTTAGGCAACATTGCTGTGCTGAGAAAGGATGAGGCGGGTAAGTTCTCATTTAGTGAAACCGGAGCAGAGGCAGCGGTTGCCCAGGGCACCACGATTGGGATGCTCTCAGGGATGATCTTAGGGATGTTATTTGGGCCAGCAGCCCTGGCTGCTGGGGCTGCGGTGGGGACCTTGGCCGGGGGACTGCCCTTTGTTGGCATTGACTTAGGGTTTCCAGATCCGATCCTCAAGCAGTTGGGCGACAGTCTCAAGGCAGGGAGTTCAGCCTTAGTCACCCTCCTAAAGCCAGAGGAACGCGATTTAATTATTGAGGAACTTCAGACCCTGGGAGGGACGTTGATCCAGCACGAATTGCCTGCCGACATTGTGCAGAAGCTGATTGTAGTGGGCGAAAAAGCAAAACCCTCTTGAACGGCACCCCCGGAATCAGGCCAGTAGTTGGGCGATCGCCCTCAAGAGATCATTGGGTTGAAAGGGTTTGGTGAAGTACATCGTCGCTCCGAGATCCCTGGCTTTGGTGCGATGTTGATCATTTTCCCGTGAGGTCAACATGGCGACGGGTAGTTTGGACAGCCGTGGATGGGCACGGATTTCACGCAAGAGGGCAAATCCATCCATCCGGGGCATTTCGATGTCTGAGATCACCAAACTACAGTGTTCCCCCGCGCGATTTAACTCCTCGAGGGCTTCCTTGCCATCCCGGCACTGAACCACCCGATACCCAGAGCGGTTGAGAATCCGATCCAGGAGTCGTCGCACGGCAACCGAGTCATCGACCACCAGTACCGCAGGTTGGGCTGCGGTGAGGTTGGCAGACGGGAGTTCCTTTGCCGCTCCGACGGTTTCAAGGCTCTCCACCTCGACTACGGGGGTAGTCGGTTGCAGCAATTCGACAAAATGAACCGGGGAGAGCACCGGCACCACTTCTCCGGTACCCAGCACCGTACAGCCAGCCACATAGGGAGGAACTTTGACCGTGGTGTCAAAGGGTTTCAGCACCAGTTCCCGTTCTCCCAGGAGGGAATCAACCGCAACGACGAGGGGGCGATCTCCGGTATCCAGCACCAAACCGAGCTGGTGCCGCTGGGATGAACTGGCCGTTACTTGGGGATGGGAATAGGGTAGGAGCTGCACTAGGGAATAGAGAGGAGCCAATTGCTGTTGCCAAACAATGGCACTGGGCATGGTGTCAGCATCATAAAACTCAGACAGAGCAATAATCTCCAGAATATTGATCGAGGGAATTGCCAGGGTGCGTTGCTGACTGCGACACAGCAGCAGCGGCAAAATGCTCAGGGTCAGGGGAATGGTCAGGGTAAACTGACTCCCCTGTTGCCATTGGCTTTCCACTTGGACAAAACCGCGCAACCGCTCCACTTGCAATCGCACCACATCTAGACCGACCCCCCGCCCTGAGAGATCCGTCACCGCTGTCGCCGTGGAGAATCCCGGTAGAAACAGAAATTCGAGAATTTGGGCTGGGGTCAGCTGCGATCGCGGCACTTGACACAGGCCCATGCTCACCGCCCGCTCATACACCTTTTGCAGATCAATTCCCCGCCCATCATCGGCAATGGCGATCATCACCTGATTCCCCCGCATCCGAGCTGAGAGGGTAATCCGGGCGGTCTCTGGTTTATGCAGGGCTTGACGCTCCCCTAGGGATTCAATGCCATGGTCAAAGGCATTGCGGAGTAGATGGGTGAGCGGCGTTTGCAACTGTTCCAAAATCGCCTGATCCACCAAGGTTTCCTTGCCCACCACCTCAAGGGTGACGGCCTTCTGATGCCGCTGACTCAGGGTTTGCAAGGGGGTGATAAAGCGTTCTGCTAAAAAGCGAAAGGGCACCAGTCGCGACTCCGTCAGATCTCGGCGCAGGCTGTCTAACTGCTGTCGCAGTTGCTCTAACCCCTCCTGAAAGTCACGGGTAATCAGATCCACATCGGCTCTGGTTTCCTGCACTTGCACCATCAATTCTTGAAAATCTTGCAAGGTGCTGTGGAAGGCGGTGTAGCGGTCTAACTGGAGGGGATCAAATTCCGTGGCCTCGGCCATGGCTGCGGTGGCATCTAGGGAGGGAGCGGTTGCCAGTTGGTCGTAGAAGACTCGAACCTGCTCATTAATGGGGGGCAATTGTTGGGCTTGCTTTTTCAGGGCTCGGCTGGCCTGGTTGAGTTGAGCCTGATAGAGGGTCAGCCGTTCATGACTTATCAGGAGTTCCCCCAGGGTATTGTTCATGCGGTTGAGACGGGTGACGGGAATCCGCAGATTCAGGGTAACGGCAACCGCCATCTCGGCAACGGGAGGGTCATTACCCAGGACTGGTTCTGGGGTGGGTGGCGCTAAGGTGGGGGGCGCTAAGGTGGGGGGCACCGGGGGAGGGGGGGAGAGGGTTTGATCCCGCAGTTCCCGCAACTGGGCGATCGCGGCACCACCAATCTCTGGGAAGGACAGGGTGCTTTGGCTGAGGCTCTGCCGCACCACATCAGCCGTCTCCACCAACCAGGGAAGTCCCAGGGTTTGACCCAGGAGGTTGCATTCTTCCACCAGCCCCGACAGTGCCTGCTGTAAAACCGGAGTCGGGGCTGTGAGCAGGGCTTCCACCCGCTGGAGACAGGTTTCTAGATCTTCCTCCAGAATGGTTTTGACGATCAATGGGTTGACCGTACTAGTGGAAACAGCCCCCATTGAGGCCGGGGTAGCCGAAGGAAGGCTCCCCAGATAGTCCTTGAGGGCTGTATAGATGGAGAGGGATGGTGCTGGTTGGATGATCTGGGCACCACTGCGGGCCGCCGCAATCAGATCACTCACTTGCTCCACCCCTAGGGTTAATAATTCATAGGCCACGGCTTGATCGGTGCTGCGGCCTTCCTGAAGCGCTTCCAGCAAATCCTCTAGCTGATGCGCCAGTTGGCTGACAGGGGTAAGTTGGGCAATCCCCGACCCCCCCTTTGATGGAATGGGCGGCCCGCATCATTGCTGTGTAGTCTAGGGCTGCGGCGCGATCACTCCCTAAGCGATGGAGTCCTTGCGCTAAGGTTTCCAGATATTCCGGGGCATCCTCAAAGAGAAAGCAAGCCCGAGCTTCCTGAAGAATGGCATCCAAATTGGCGGCATCCATCACCATGGCAGTGCTCCTATGGCTCCACCCGAAAACGCGCGACAGAGCCCTGAAGTTGATCCGCCACCGCCACCAACTGTTGCAGTGATCCGGCCACCTGCTGGGACTCGGAGGAGGTACTCTGGGCGATCGCCGCCACTTCTTGCATGGTCTGGTTTACCAATTGGGAGGCTTCTGCCTGGGAGACGGTACTAGCGGAGATTGATTGCAGCAATTGGTCAATTTTCTGGCTAATGGCGGCCAGACTTTGGAGGGTTTGTTTAGTTCGAGTCACCAGTTGGGTTCCTGTTACCACCTGGGAGGTGCTGGACTCCATGGTTTGCAGCACTTCGGCGGTTTCCTGCTGAATCGTGCTCACCAGGAGTTCAATTTCCTTGGCCGAGTCGGTGACCCGTTCCGCCAGTCGCCGTACCTCATCGGCAACCACCCGGAAGCCTTGTCCGTGCTCACCCGCACGAGCGGCCTCAATGGAGGCATTAAAGGCCAGGAGGTTGGTTTTTTCCGAGATCCCGGAAATAATGCTGACGATCTTCGAGATTTCCTGGGAGGATTCTGCCAATCGTTTCACCTTCTTCGAGGTTTCAGCGACGCTGGATCGGATATTTTGAATGCTGTTAACCGTCTGATCCATGGTTTGATCCCCCTGTTGGGCAGCCACCAGGACTTCTCGGGCAATCTGAGCCGCCTCTTGGGCAGAGCTGGCAACGGTTTGAATGGATACCGCCATGCCTTCTACCGAACTCAAGGCGGCGGCAACGGCCTCCGACTGGGCGGAGGCTTCCTGGGAGAATTTCTCTACGGAGGCTTCATTACTAAAGGCGGATTCATGCACCTGATGGGCGGCGGTTTTCACCTGGGTAACAATCTCACGCAAACTCCGCAGGGTGGCATTAAAGGCATCGGCAATGGAACCCATTTCCCCTTCATCCAGCTGGGCCTGCACCGTCAGATCCCCCTGGCGGGCTCCTTCGATTTCTAAGAGCAGCTTGATCACCCCTTGCTGCAGGCGTTCTTTTTCCTGGCGCTGGAAATCTGCTTCCGCTTGCCGTTGGCGGCTTTGGGTTTCTAGGTCTTCGGCAGACTGGTTGATCTGGTCGGCCATCTGGTTAAAGGCGATCGCCAGTTCACCGACTTCATCCTTGGCAAAGATCTCTGCCCGAGTCTCGCGATCGCCCATGGCAAACTGCTGGGTGGAGTTGCGTAATCGATTCACCGGATCGACAATGGCGCGACCCAGGAAAATTGCCAGCACCACATCAGCGGCGATCGCCATCAGGGCAACGATGCCATTAAATTGCAGGGTTTCCATCAACAGATGGTTGAGACCGGTTTCCGGTGTCCCCCGTACCAGAATCGCCACGGGCTGACCAGCGGAGTTCAACACGGTTCTGGCGGCCATGGTATAGGCTTGCGTCCCCACCCTGATCCGATCTGTGACCACTTGATCCTTGGCATTCACGGCCTGGGTCAACAGCTTGGGATCATCCATCGGCACGTTGGACAGCAACTTATTCCCAATCTTTTGCTGGGAGGTTGAAAGCACAAAGGTGCCATCGGGTTGGCGCAAATAGATCGCACTGTAGCCGCCCTCAAAGGCTGCAATGGTTTCGGCCACAATGGGCAGCTTGACGATATCTCCAGCCACCAATGCCCCGACCACTTCACTGTTAGTCTTCCGCACTGGGGTCACGGAATAGCGAATTAAGAAATTGGGTTTCGCAGCTGGATCACTGCCAATCGCTTTGGCCTGAAGGGCGGCAAACCGAGGACTCTCGTCTGCCAGTTGGTCATAGGAGATAATCTCCGTGGATGAGATTTGCTCCCCTGCGGATAGGGACTTGTTGACCAGCCCCTCGGGATTAAACACCACCCCCGGACGATTAAGGTTGCCTTTAGACACAACTCGCCCTCGGGTATCTACGAGGGTGGCGATTTCAATTTCCCGCCGCCACAATTCGTTGACGAGGTTATTGCGAACATTGGTGTTGGTTTGGCGCTTGGCAGCAGCCTGGACAATAGCTGGGTTTTCCGACTGTCCCCGAAAGCCAAAGGTCATCTGGTTAATTTTGATGTTGTAAGCCACCTGGCTCACCGCTAACTCCGATTTGGCCTGACTCACCAACTGGGTACGGAGTCCATGAATCAACAGCAGAAATCCCGCTCCCACCAGTCCGAGGGAAATAAATTCCGACAGGATCAACGCGAGTAGTTGTTTGCGCCGGATCGGCCAGTCATAAAACCACTGTAAGCGGCTGTGTTGAGAGCGGGTTTGACCCTGAGGAGCGATGATTGCGGCGGCTGCCTCGCCCTCTGGGTCTGTTCTGGGCAGTCTTAAGGCGGAATCAGGGTCTAGACCCAAGGATTCCATGGCTTTGCGGGCGATCGCCCCTAGGGAACCCTCCGGGTCTGCGGCCATCACCTCCTTGTAGATGCATCGCGCCTCCTGGATTTGTCCAGATTCCTGAAGGGTAGCAGCCAAACTAATCTTGGCGACCCAATCCCCATCGGCTTGCGCCTCCTGATCAAAGGCCTCGCTGATCGGCTCCTGATCCTGGGGTAGCTCTGCACTTAGCGATGTGTTGCTAACTTTGGTTACTGTCATGGGAGTTCTCTCAGGAATGAAATGAAACGGCAGATCACAGCGCAGCTAGGACAGCATCCACATTCAGGACGGCTGCTGGAGACTTCTCAATCACTGCCATCCCGGATAAAAATGCCTTAGAAGCTGCGGAGAGCTTCTGGGGTAATCCCCGAAACTGGTCTGGTTCCAATGGCAAAATCCCCTTAAGGGCCGATACCACACAGCCCAGTTGTCGTTCTGACTGCCCGACTGCCATTTGCCCGACGGTGGGGGCTGTGTCTGCTAGCACCACCAGGGTGAGTTGATCCTGCAATCCTGGGGAGGTGGTGAAGGCAGGCAGAGCCAGAAGATCACTCAAGTCCAGCACCCAGAGCAACTTTCCCCGCTGATTTACCACCCCCAGCAAACTCGCTGCGACTCCGGGAATCGGACAGATATCCCCCCGCTGCAATGAAATGACTTCACTGGTTCTGTCCAAAGGTAGAACCATCTTCACCGAATGGCGAAGATAGACATAAAAAAAGTCCTGGGACATACCGCGATTAATTGAGTTGGGCGCAAACCGTTTGAACTAAATCATTTGGGGCAAAGGGCTTAGTGATGTAGGCATTCCCCCCCGTGACGCAATGCCCAAAAGCGATCAAAATCTTGATCCTTGGAGGTACAGAATACGATGGGGATATCCTCGTAGGCAGCAGCTGCTCGGACTTGCCGACACAGATCCAAGCCACTTAATCCGGGCATGATCACATCCAAGACAATTAGGTCAGGGCGACCATTGGTTTCCAACCAGATCCAGGCAGCCTCAGCACTATCGACTTGAGAGACCTTGAACCCTGCCTGTTGCAACAACAAAACAATGAGGCGTTGTTCAGCACGGGAATCTTCAACCACCAAAACTGTTTTCATCTAACTTACTTCCAACGGTGAGCAACGGGTGAACTTATGCACAAGGGTGAGTAATTCTTGAGAATCAAAGGGTTTGGTGATGTAGCTGTTTGCTCCCACCATCCGTGCTCGGAAGCGATCGACCAACCCCTCTCGCCCCGTCAGCATGACAATCGGTACCTCCTTTAACAGGGTTGACTGCCGTAGTAGCCGACATAACTCATAGCCATCAATGTCGGGCATGGAGATATCCATCAAGATTAAGCTGGGTTGATCCCGCACCAGGGTCGTTAGTGCCCGCATGGGTTCCATCAATCCAACGACCCGGTATCCAGCTGCCTCTAGCAGCAATCTGACGTTGCGCTGCACGGTTTTACTGTCATCAATGCAGGCCACCACCGGGCGGTTATCTACCTCGGGTATCCGGTAGGGGTTCGTGCCGATGACCCCGATGTGGGTGAGCAGTTGTAGATGATGAGCCAATTCCAGGACATCGATTTTGAGGTGGGCAGCAACTTCGTAGAGGCAGAGATTCTGCTCTAAAACCGCTGCCAGCGGCTGTAATTGAGGAATTCTGTCTGTATTGGCTTGCAGATACTGTGCCAACTGAGCCGCATCTAGAATCTGGGGACGCTTTAAGGGGGAGGCGATCGCGGATCGCAATTGTGACCACTGACCAATCGCTTCTCGCACGGGCAAGACAAGCTGCTGCAGCGGCAAGGACAACAAAATTGGATCGAGACCAATGGTTCGCTCAAAACTTAATTCGCCCTGGGGCAGAGCCAGCAGCTGGACGCAAGCCTCCTGGGCAAGGGTAAACAGAATTTGTCGCACCTGCTGGAGGGAGAGTTGTCCCGATTGCCAGTGATGACATAAAAACTGGTAGTCCGATGGAAACTCCGTCAGTTGCGATCGATCCAGCTGAGGTGCCAATCGCGGCAAAAAATAGTTGAGCCGCTCCCGCTGCCCCTGCAGATTCGTCGCAAAGTGCACCTGCCCATTCCCCAGATAGACCCGCCAGAGAATGGCATCATCGCTGGGATCGGAAACCGTCAAACGCCCAGAAACTTGCCGCTTAACAATTTCCTGTAGGGCTTTAGCAGGGGCGGTTGTCACCTTTGCGATCGCGGGAGAACTTGTGTTCATCAGATGGGGCTGGGAATGCACGTGAGTAACCATCAAATTCCTCAGTGGTTTATTGCCATTTGCACTACAAAATCTCTAAAAACGCAGCGCAATTAACTACTTAATACCAAGTTATTAGCAATCAGAGGCAGAGCCTAATGCTCCGAGCTTGGGTACTAAAACCACCATTCAGTTTATGGGCAAGAAGTTGTAAATAAATGTATTGAATCTAACTTTTGACCCAACTCTCTTGCAAATCCTGCAAATTTCCTTGCAAGGAATGAATGCCGCAGTACAAACAGAAACGATTTATAATAACAGACCGAGAGCACCAACAGTCATACGCAATTCCACGGAAATATATGAAGATGCCGTAATCGCCTGCGTGAAAGGACTGAACAGCTTTCTATAATTTTTTAAGAAAATTCTAATAGTCTCAGTGGGTAGCCTAAAAGGCTTTCTAAAACAACCTTTGATGTTAGAAAAAATAAGCCTAGCCTTTCAACTTACATATTTTATGGCTCCAGTAAAGTATTGTCAGAACCCATTCAAAGCAACCATCTAGAGAACTTTCAATCACTATATATAGCATTTTTCACTCTTGTGAGGCGTAGTAGCAACAGTGAGTGAACCAATTTTTGAGGTTTTCCAAAGATACTTGAGAAAAAGCGTCTTCAATGGCATTAGCGAGATCGGGATAGCTGCGTGCCCCAATCGTCCGCAAAATATTTTTAATCTTTGAGAAGCAATTTTCTATCGGTGAAAAGTCTGGAGAATAGGGAGGTAAATAAATCAACTTAGCACCCACGTCCTCAATCAGCTTTCTGATCGTGTCATGGTTGTGTATCGAGTAGTTATCCATAATCACACAAGCTCCTTTCCAAAGTTTCGGAACCAGGTGGCGAGCAATGAAGGCTTCAAAGGTCAAACCATCGGTTGAACCGACGATACTTACGTTAGTGACAACGGTTTTGAGGCTGATTGCACTGATTGTAGAGACTCGTTTACCTCGCTTGCT
>NZ_JJML01000039.1 GCF_000775285.1 Neosynechococcus sphagnicola sy1
TCATTGAGCTATCGGCTATTGAGCATAATATCCAGTTGCCTTCCCACCATTTAGAATCGATCCATCAACTCCTCCAACACTCCTTATACTCCAAGGTCAATGATCCGGCGATCGCACTGCAATTCCGTTATTTTCTCCAGGATCAGAGCCTGATAATTCTGACCCAGCATCAACAGCAGCCCTTCTTTGATTTAGATATCATCCTAAGTCATCTAGAGCAGGAAATTCGCCGAATACCCCTCAAATCTATCATTTCTATTCATGTAAAATTTCAGATTTTTGATCAGAATCAACCCTATTTTTCCTACTCAATTCTGTTGCAACCAACAACCCATTCCCCCGATCTTGATGTCCTGAGATAACCCCATTCATTCAGTTAATTGAGATTTATTGATTGAGAGAAAAATCCATGATGATTGCACGACTCTGGCGACCGAGATCCACCACGCTCCTGTTTGAAACCCGGAAAAAAAACCTTTCCTTACTGCTCATTGGTAGTTCGGTGTTGACCGTCGGAGCGATCGCCTTTGCCAGCTATTGGGTGATTCGTGGCCTCATTCTGGACTCCCTTCGAGAAAGAGCAATCCTGACTGTGCGGAGTTCCAGCGAGAAGATTGATACCTGGTTAGCGGGGCGAATGAGTGAAATCCAAACCATTGCTAGTACACCCCAAGTGAGATCGATGAAATGGGACGTAGCTGCCCCCTACCTCCAACTGGAGCAAGATCGGCTAAGGGATTTCTGGATGTTGATCCTGGTGAATCCAAATGGCACCTACTACACCACCCGCATTGGCTTTGCGAAGGGGAAAAACCTCCGCGATCGGGCCTACTTTCAACTGGCCATGAAGGGGGTAGCCAGCGTCTCGGATATGGTGATCTCACGCACGACTGGCAAACGCCAGATCAACATCTCTACCCCCATCTGGAGTTTTCCGCCAGCTAATTACCACAAGTTCCCCGAAGATCGTTTGGAACCGCGCCGAAAGAGTTTAGCATTCTATCACCTGCCGAGCGATCCCTTGCAAAAGCCCCGAGTCGTGGGGAATCTGGCAGGGAATATCCCCGTTTCCCATGTCACTGAGGTGGTCTCCAATACCCAACTAGGAGAGGAGAGTTATGCCTTTGCCCTGGACTCCAAGGGCGTACCTATCGCCCACCCCAATGAACATTTTCTCTCTGGACTCAATAGTTTTCTCGACTCCCCTAACCCCACTCTTTCTAGCATCACTCAGAAGATGGTGAACCACGAGGAGGGGGTAGCGTTAATGCAACTGGATGGGCAGTGGGTTTACATTGCCTATACCCCCCTTACCAATGCCAAGTGGTCCCTGGCATTGGTGATCCCCCAGTTTAATCTGGAGCGCAAGCTGATCCCTCTAAACCTACTGGCCACCGTCGTCGGAGGGCTGATCATCTTGGCTACCCTGGCCACCCTGCGCCAGATGCAGCAGTTTGAAAAAACCCCGTGAACGTGCCCTCCAGGAAGCCCGCCTCAACCGCCGACTCCAGGAAACTAGCGTTCAATTGCAGGACACCCTTGCCAATCTAACCGCGATTATTGATAACTTAGCAGATGGTCTGTTGGTCACCGATTTAGATAACACCATTACCCGCTTTAACCCAGCTCTTCTGCAACTGTTTGATTTAGGCGATTTGGATCTGACAAACCGTACTTGCCAGGAAATCTTCAGCCAGGATGTCACCCACCTGGTAGAGAAGACTCGCCTGATACCCAACGAAATGTTCACCGCCGAAATTGCCCTTGCTAACGGGCAAATTGGTAAAGCGGTTGCCACTGCCGTATTAAAGGACATTGGCAGTCATAGTAGTGAAGGCGGCAGTTGTCAGTCGATTGGCTCCGTGGTGCTGATTCGGGATATCACCACGGAAAAAGAGGTCGATCAGATGAAAACTGATTTCATTTCTACCGTGTCCCACGAACTCCGTACCCCCTTGACATCGGTGTTGGGTTTTACCAAAATCATCAAGAAAAAGCTGGACGAAACAGTGACGCCAGCACTGCCCGTCAATGATAAAAAGCTGCAACGCACCATTCGTCAAGTTAATGACAACATTGACATCATCCTTGCGGAGGGCATTCGCCTGACCACCCTGATTAACGATGTCCTCGACATTGCCAAGATTGAATCGGGCAAGGTGGACTGGAAGTCAGAACCGCTGCAAATTTCCGAGATCATTGAGCGGGCGATTTCAGCTACCTCAGCCCTATCTCAAACGAAACAACTAGCCTTATACCAAGAATTGGAACCGGGACTCCCCACCCTGATCGGCGATCGCGATCGGTTAATCCAAGTCGTGATCAATCTGATCTCCAACGCCATCAAATTTACCGATCAGGGTTCCGTCACCTGTCAAGCCCGCCACTTTGGCCATGAAATTCTCGTCAGCATTATCGATACGGGCGGCGGCATTGCACCGGAAGACCACGATAAAGTCTTCGAAAAATTCAAACAGGTGGGAGATACCCTAACTGAAAAGCCCATGGGTACAGGGCTAGGACTGCCGATCTGCAAACAAATTGTCGAGCACCACGGGGGTAGAATCTGGGTCGAAAGCAAACTAGGAGAAGGCAGCACCTTTTCCTTTACGTTGCCCTTGGCCGCCGAACCCAATGGCCAAGTGCGCCAGATTGACCTCCCCACTCTGCTCAAACACCTCAACGACCAGTTGCCGACCAGTGACCCTGCCCTGGATCCCAGCCAAAAAACCGTGCTGGTGGTGGATGACGAAGCCGCTATCCGCGAATTGTTGCGGCAAACCCTGGAAGTAGAGGGATACCGGGTAGAGGAGGCAACCAACGGTCGGGAAGCCCTCACCCTGGTGAAGAAGGTGCGCCCCCCATCTCGTGATCCTGGATGTGATGATGCCCGACATGAATGGCTTTGATGTCGCAGCAGTGTTGAAAAACGATCCGCAAACCATGGGCATCCCAATCATTATTCTGTCGATTGTGGAAGATCAGGCACGGGGCTTTGGTCTGGGAGTGGATGCCTATCTGACGAAGCCAATCAACGCCGAATTACTGTTGCGGAATGTGAAGATGCTCGTCGCCCAGGGGGCATCCCGGCGGAAAGTGCTGGTGGTAAACCAGGATGAACTGACAGTCAAAACCTTGGTAGATGTCTTGCAAGCCAAGGGGTTTACGGTTGTGCAGGCAGCCAACGAACAAGACTTTCTAGAGAAGGCTCTGGCCACGCAACCGGATACCGTGATTGCCAATACCCAGTTTTGGGAGCAGTCAGCGGCGGTGCAGTCCCTGAGGCTGGAAAAAGGATTGGAACATATTTTCTTGATTCTGGTAGTGGATCCCAGCGTCCAGGATCTTGCCTCTGAGCAGTCTGGGTAGTCACTGATGGAAATATCCAGCATTAAAAACGAAACGTTGGGGAAAGCAAGTGCTAGATTTTAAGTTGGAGTCACCCAGGGTGAGCATGGATCAACTTCCATTGATTTCATGAGTGGGGGTCTTGCCATCCATGGGAGCAGTAGTCATCAGTGGATCGAGGCTGCACTCAATCAAGACAGTGCCGATCCTCAACAAAGCTGCCATTGGGTTACTTTTATCTGGTTCTTGAAACAGCATTGGGTTGAATGACTCCGTCTTGTCATTGCCCCTGATCCCAGACAACTTCCTAGTCCTTACCGGTATAGTTTTTAACTCTATGTCCAAAAAAATTCTTATTGTTGATGATGAACCTCACATTCGGATGTTGCTAGAACAAACCCTTGAGGATCTAGAAGATCAAGATGTAGAACTGATCACCGCAACGAATGGTGAAGATGCCCTGGAATTAATTCAGAGTGAAATACCTGATTTGGTATTTCTGGATGTGATGATGCCCAAAATGAATGGGTTTGATGTCTGTGAAGCCGTAAGAAAAGAGGTGGAGACTCAGAACGTGTATATTATTATGCTGACTGCGAAGGGTCAAGAATTTGATAAACAGAAAGGTTCAAATGCTGGAGCAAACCTCTACATGACCAAGCCTTTTGATCCGGATGAAGTGATGGAAAAGGCGATCCAGGTTCTGGGACTCTAGAAAATAAAAATTAAGGCTGATTTTGGCGATCGCGCTGGAGTCTAGCTTTCTGTTGAAGGGCTTGGAAGAAGTCGGTGTCTGTGATTTCTGCAACTTGACGAGCCCGCTTCGCTTCATCAATTTCGATTCGGAGTTGATTCAGTTGGTCTTTGAGTTTTTCTTCCCGTTGACGAGCCGCTTCCATTTTAGCTTCGTGGAAAATCGCACCCTCGATCGCAGGGGTTGATTGCAGGGCGATCGCGGTTAAGAGTTTCAGATCGGCTGCCGTATAATCTACACGCTCCGCATTAAAAATAATGATTACACCGATGATCCGATCCTGTGCTTTCAAAGGCGCGCACATCAAAGAGCGTTGGGGCCACTCCTGTCCCTGATAGCGCGGATCTTTCCAGACATCATTGACAATTTCGGCCTTTCCTGTTTGAGCTACATAGCCAACAATGCCCTTCCCCAATGGGATGGCAGCCGGGTAGTCCGATTGTGAGCCTAGATACAGCAGCATTTCCAACTGCTTAGATTGAGCACAGGTGAGCATCAGAGCCGCTCCCGTTGCATGTATCAACCGTTGAGCTTCTTCTAATGCCAATTGGGCTACGGCTTTGACTTCCCGGCAAGTCGTTAACTTTTCGGCAATGCTATAGAGCAGGTTGACTTCACGATATCGATCCAGTACCTCCGTTGCCAGACTCTTTTTCTCGAGGGATTGGGCAACCAGCAGTGACAAGACCTGAGCCAAAACCGCCGCTTTCCCATCCCCCTTCACCCAGCCAATGGCTTCATCCACCCCCTGAACCGGATAGATCTCATTGGCAGATCCAATGGCAGATCCCAACAATAAAGTACCTTCAATATCATAGATACCGACGCTGGACTCCATCGCCCTCAGGAGTGGATCGAGGAGAGGCGACAACTCTTTTTTGATCAGTCGCTTCAGATTCACCTGACCCATGCAATCAACCTCTTGCAAGTTAGATAAGTCAGTTTGAACCAATACTGCTTATCCCTCATCTTAGTCTCAAACATTTTTAAAGATGCGTCTGACGTAGAACTCTTACAGAGCTGGTTGACTGACAAAAGTTAATCGCCCTCACCCTAAATCCCTCTCCCAGAGCGGGAGAGGGACTTTGAATTTCAATTGAAATTCTGACTCCCCTTCGCCCCTTGTGGGAGAAGGGGTTGGGGAATGAGGGGTAATATTTTGTCAGTCAACTAGCTTACAGAGACACATCCATTCAGGATCGATAATTTTATGAATATTATTCTTAATACAAGATTTTTATCGATCAGACAGTGCTTCTCAGTCATATGCGGTATATTCTGGCTGAAGCATCCGGGAGTCAAATCCCGAAGGGTTTTGGGATTCTGACTTTTAGCTTGTGAATTCTAACCAAGAAGCTGTAACTCATTGATTGAGGTATTGCTATGGCAGGAATCTCAGCAGGCAGCGATCATCACAGGTGCTCCGAACAAGGGGACGGCCTGTTCCCAGAATACCGAAATCTGGGAGACTGATGAGTGGCAGTTTGACCCCATCACCCCAACGCGGACACTTCCTATGCGGTGGCGTGGGTAGAACCAGCTAGCCCCCAACCCATTACGAAGTGATGTGTGAGCGTCATAATTGAGTAGCTTTGATGACATTGTGTAGCCGACGGACAGCAATGGGCTAGACCCCCTACAACGCCTAGCAGAACCGACCGCCGCCATCACAGATGTGTCATTTGGAACCGACTCCATCATCAATCGTCATGAAAAGCTGAGCCTCCCCTATTGCCGTTTAGAAGCTAAGCAAGTATCCTGGAATCCGAAGCACGTCAATTTATGAAGCAAATTTGGATGAGGAGTCATGAAGCTTACAAGATTGATTGGTTTGTTACCTGCTGCAGCGATCGCAGTAGCTAGTTTACCAACCCTAACATTGGCTCAAGAAGCCCCCAAACTCCAGACCACCACGGCTGAGTTTGAAAGTATCACCACCCATGCGGGCAAGCCCTTGGAAATCGCCAAGGTTCCCCCCCGTTGTTCCCCAAGTATTTCACCTTGCCCTGGAACATTCAGGTCAGCAGCAATGCCACGATTACCAGTGATACCCCCATCACTGATACCTTCAAGATTGTTTCCTTCGCCGACTACACCCGCGATGGCAAGATGAACTTGGATGATCTGCCCCCCTTCCAAGAACAATACTCCAAGTCAATTCTGGCTTGGGTTGAGCAAATGAGAGAGTGCGTGGCTCAGAAGCCCAACCTCTACCGCATTGCCGAAGATGGCACTCAGATTCCAGTCACCATCAACAAGGTTACTGGCAAGATCTTCTTGAATGCTAACAAGACCCCAGTTTGCCTGCTCTAGGCATCTTGCGACTGAATTCCTAAGTACAGTCTAATGCTCGTTAAGAATCACCTAGCTTTTACCGCTAGGTGATTTTTTGCGGATCAGAGGGAGGCAATCTCAAGCATTCATCCCATCGCCCAAGTATTTGGCAACCGTCTGCACATCCTTGTCGCCTCGACCGGAACAATTGAGCACAATCCGTGGGCTACCCGTCAGTTGAGGGCAGAGTGTTTCCAGGTAGGCGATCGCATGGGCGGTTTCCAGGGCAGGAATAATTCCTTCCAGCCTTGACAACCGTTGAAATCCCGCCAATGCCTCCTGATCGGTGACGCTGTAGTAATCAGCCCGTCCCAGATCCTTGAGATAACTATGCTCAGGTCCCACCCCTGGGTAGTCCAATCCGGCACTGATGGAGTGGGCTTCAATCACCTGCCCTTCGCTGTCCTGTAGCAGGTAGCTCATAGCTCCATGGAGGACTCCCACCCGTCCCTGGGTGAGGGTGGCGGCGTGCTTACCCGTCTCAATGCCCGAACCAGCGGCTTCAACGCCAATCAGACGCACACTTGGCTCCTGCACAAACTCGTGAAACAGTCCCATGGCATTGGAACCACCCCCGATACAGGCCAGCAGAATATCCGGCAGGCCGCCCCAGAGGGTTTGACATTGACTGCGGGTTTCCTGGCCGATGATGGCTTGAAAATCTCGCACAATCATGGGGTAGGGATGGGGCCCCGCAACGGAACCTAAAATATAGTGGGTGGTTTCCACATGGGTAACCCAGTCCCGAATCGCTTCAGAAGTGGCATCTTTCAGGGTTCCCGTCCCAGCGGTAACCGGACGTACCTCCGCCCCCATTAGGCGCATCCGAAACACATTCAGGGCTTGCCGCTCCATATCATGGACACCCATGTAAATCTGGCACTCCAACCCAAAACGAGCACAGACGGTGGCGGTGGCAACGCCATGCTGCCCTGCTCCGGTCTCGGCAATGATGCGTTGTTTGCCCATGCGTTTGGCTAACAACACCTGACCCAGGGCATTGTTGATCTTATGAGCGCCGGTATGGTTCAGATCTTCTCGCTTTAAGTAAATCTGAGGCCCAGTGCCATCAGCCCGTCGGTAGCGATCGCTGAGTCGTTCAGCGAAGTAAAGGGGCGTGGGGCGACCGACATAGTCCCGCAGCAGCCCCTGTAATTGCTGCTGAAATTCTGGATCAATCTGATACCGCTGATAAGCTGCTTCCAGCTCACTCAACGCTGGCATCAGGGTTTCCGGCACGTACTTGCCCCCAAACTGACCGAAACGTCCGAGGGCATCGGGCTGGGCTGGGGAAGAGTGGAGGGGCTGCGGTTGGGGAATCGGAAGCGGAGTCAGGGTCACAGGTGCGGCATCCAATGACGGAACAGCCCCCATTATATAGTGAGGGTCAGGCAGCTAAGAAGATTTTCAGGCTGTCAAAGGCCGATTCTGGGAGGCTGCCTCACCCCTATAAGCAAGAACCCCTCTAGCCCTCGCTGCCGTGTCGGTACGCTAGAGCCAAGGGGGACTAGAGGGGGTTCTGTTATCAATCTCTATCTCTATGTTCGACTTAATTCTAGCTACCTACTGAGTGGCTTAGGGTCGAAGGTTAAAGGTAAAGTTTGGAGCATCTCCGGTATCCACCGGGATAAATTTCTCCCAGCGCTCGTCCTTGCCGGTGCATTTTTTGTCTGCATCCGCCAGGGTGTACTCTTCACTAGAAACACAGAATTGCTTGCTACCAGCCCATTCACCATTTTTGCCGTCGTGCCCGTAGACAAAGTAGTATTTGTTCTTGAGTTCGCCAGCAATGACGGTGGCGCACTTACCGGGGTCGACATGCCACCACCCCTCTGAAATAAAGGTGTCGGGGCTGCGACTGTAATATGCTATGGAGACGAAGGCTTTCATCGTGTCCTTGTTACAGACGGTGAAGGATGCTTCGGCGGGGGTGGCGATCGCCAGGGTACCCCCAAGACCTGCAATCATTGTCAGGATACCCAAGGGGTTGGTAAGTCGTTTTAACATAATTCGTAGTTCCATAGTGGATGAGTCTTTTCTAACCTGGTTTTTAACCCGTCGCAAAGTCTAGAGTCCTAGAATTTTCAGCTTATTTATACTGTGATTTCACACTGGTGGTCAATCATGCAACCTCGGCAACCGTCTGTTCCAGATCCCCAAGCGTCCCCCACCCAACGTTTTGTCTATCGGGAGTTTGGCAACTCCGACAACTCAGCGGCGCTGGAGCGGGGTCAGCCGGAGCGGCCAGTGGGTGAACAAAAGATTAGGGTAGAGGCCAGTCGCAAGGGTCGCAAAGGTAAAACTGTCACCATTATTCGAGGCTTCCAGACCAATGAAGCAACCCTGGAAACCCTCTTGAAACAACTAAAAACCCAGTGCGGAGCCGGGGGAACGCTGAAGGATCAGGAGATTGAGATCCAGGGGGAACACACCCAGAAGATTGTCCAAATTCTTAAGCAATTGGGATACCCAGCAAAGGCTAGTGGCGGCTAAACATTCTTTACGCCCCGAGGTGACGGTCGGGGCGATGGTCAACTGCTCTTGGAGCTGCGCCCTTCAGACCCTACCCATTTCAGCCCCGTCCAGCCAATCAAGATGTAGCCAATGGCCAGAAATAGGCTACTAATGCTAGTGCGGAGCTTGGTCTTCCAGGCTT
This sequence comes from Neosynechococcus sphagnicola sy1, assembly GCF_000775285.1. Taxonomy (NCBI): domain Bacteria; kingdom Bacillati; phylum Cyanobacteriota; class Cyanophyceae; order Neosynechococcales; family Neosynechococcaceae; genus Neosynechococcus; species Neosynechococcus sphagnicola. The sequence continues at coordinate 9,093 of NZ_JJML01000039.1, forward strand.
CCAGATTTGCCTGCTGCTCAGCCTGTTGCTGGCGGGTCTTGATCTGCTCTTGAATTTTTGTCTGAATCGTCTGGGTTTGTTGGGTCAGATAAGCATCCAGGGCCTTGGGATCGGCTTTGAATCGTTGCAGCAGCACAGCCTGATCTTCCTTGATTTGCCCACTCTTAATGGCGGCATTCAGGAGGACTGGATCGTTTTAACAGCCCTTCAATTTTCGATCGCTGCTGCCCCACCTCGGCTGTTAAGCGGGTTGCCAACTGTGCCTGAGCCTGGGTTGCTTCCTGATTAATTTGGGTAAGTGCCTGCTCATTGACTGCCCCAGCTGTACTGAAGAGTAGGACAATCAGCAGCAGAAAGACGACCCCGAGAACACTGGACAGCCAAAAGGCTAAAAACCTCAGATCGAGGGAAGCGGCACTATGCACGGAGAGTGGTCTTTGTCCATCGCCCTGGGGTTTACCCAAGAAGCTTTCGATCCAGAATCCAGCCACCAGAAAGGCCAGCCCCACCAAGGGTGTGATGCCCCGATCCACGAGTTGAATGGTGACATTGAGCTGCCACTGGGGATCTTGTAGGTTCAAGGGCACCAGCAGAATCACAAAGTTCAGCAGTGAGGTCAGGATCAACAGAATGCCCACGAGGCGGAGCGTCCGGGATGCAAAGGCGGTAAAGGGGGGAGTTTGATTCACAAGTCAAGCCTAACGATGAAAAAGCATTCCTAGGTCGAAGATCTCCTGTGAAGATGGTACGCGATCGCGGTCGTCTTCCCACGGGGGATCAGTTTCAAACCTTGGTGTTTCCGGATCAAGGAGAGAAACTTGCTGCTCAGAATAGGACGATTCGACCTTTTACCTCGGGCATTCAAGCTTTTTTCTCGAACATTCGAGCTTTTATCTCGAACATTCGAGCTTTTATCTCGGACACTGGAGCTTTTATCTCGGACATTCGAGCTTTTTTCTCGGGCATTCGAGCTTTTATCTCGGACACTGGAGCTTTTAGCAGAAACCCTGACTCCAGGTGTTTAAGCGAGGTCGGACTCGGTTTGGGGGCTTACCGGATCGCCATAGGGGGGATAGGGAGGAAATGAAATCTGGAAGCTTGTCTGTCCCGGCTGCCCCTGAACCTCAATGGTTGCCCCAATGTATTCAACCCGCTTCCTGACCAGTGCCAGACCCAGCCCCGTGCCACCATGCTTCCAAGGATCGGAGTGAGGAATGCGATAAAACCGTTCAAAGATGCGATCGCGTTCTGACAAGGGAATTTCCACCCCGGTATTGCTGACAATGAGTGCAATGCTGCCAGCGGTGCTTTGGGCGGTGACGCTGATACGCCCATGGGCAGGGGTATATTTACAGGCATTGTGCAGCAGTTCCCTGAGAATCTGCTCCAACTCCGTAACGTCCGTTGTCAAGGGGGGCAGGTCAGGGGGAATTTCGATACACAGTTGTTGCTGTTGCAGCTGACACCGTTCCCTAAAGCCTTTAGCGATCGTTGGCACCCAAGTTTGCAGCTCAACAGTGGTCAGGAAGAGTTGAGCCTTCTCAGCCTCTAGGCGTGCCATATCGAGGAGATTGTTGACTAACAGAATCTCCCGGTCACACTCGGTTTTTAGGATCTCGAAGTAGTTGTTGATCGGATGGGGTTCAGTCGTCAATACCCCTGACTGTTTCAGGGCGATCTCTAGCATTCGAATCGACAATTTAATGCTGGTGAGGGGGGAGCGTAACTCATGGGAAACCGTGCTCAAGAAGTCGTCTTTGAGGTGATTCAGGATTTCTAATTGTCTGATCTGCTGTTGGATGGTGTGAACAAAGCGGGCTTGTCGGAGGGCGATCGCGCACTGACTAGCAACTTGCTGCACGAGGCGAATCTCTTGATGGTTAAAGACCCGGCTGTATAGTTGCGTCAGTTGCAGGTAGCCGAGGGTTCCCTGATCATCAAAAATGCTACTGAAGAGAATGGTTCTCTGGGACTGCCCTTGCTCCCCTGACCAGGTACAAAACTGGAACGAGTATCCCTGGGAGATTTGAGTGTATAACTCACGATTGTTGGCGATCTCGACAATATCTCCTAGGGAGTAGATATGATCCTGGGCAGCGGCGAACTGGTAGCGAAGGGTGGCGGTTTCTGCGTCCAAGTCAAGGAGGAAGGCACTACAGTCATCCAGTTTCAACCTGGTGGCAATTTCCTCGACGACGATTTGTAAAATTTCAGCTTCATCCAGGCTGTCACGGACTTTATCGGTAATCCGCTTCAAGCCAGTTTCAAACTCCAAGGCCCGCTGCAACTCCTCGGTTCGCTGTAGTGCCTGCTGCTCCAGTTGGGTATTCTGTTCCACCAGCAGTTTTTTAAATTGCTGCCGTTCCCGCCCATCCTGAATCAACCAGCGCAGGCAGGTGATGCTGCCGCTGGGATCTCGTGTTGTCTCAACCGTGAGCACCGCCGGCAAGGGCGATTGTTGCACCGGACAGATTTGAATTTCCCAGGCTTCGATACGTTTGAGGTTTTGTAGTTGCCCCAGTTGCAGCGAGAAGGCTTGACGATCGTCGGGGGCAATGAAAATACTCAAGGGCTTATCGATCAGAAACGCCCTGGGAGATGCCAGCAGGGTGGCGATCGCCCGATTGGCCTCCAGAATCTTCCCTTGAGCATCGGTGACCACGTAGCCATGGGGGGTGAGATCAAACAGATCTTGATAGCGCTGGCGTTGCGATATGACTTCCTGAAAGGCGTTGGTTAGCTCTTGATTGCGGTGGTAAAGATCTTCTTCGGCAACCTGTAATTCTTCTAAAACGTCATACAGCTCTTTCAGTGCTGCATCCAACAAATCATTGCGAACAGGGGACTCCTGCGCCCGTTCGCGTAAAGATAACGCCCGCTGAAAAACCGCTAATATTTGAGGCGAGATTTCAGCCATGATGGATTGTCCTTAGACAGATACAGCCCGATTACCGCTCAGTTACATCTTCGATCGCCAACAAAATTAGATCTCCCGCGTTGACAACCTGACAGGCATTGAGCAACAGAGTTTTGGTGCCAATTTGCTCAAACCCATGGTGAACTTCAAAGTCTTCAAAGTGGGTATTGTGGGGCAAAATATCCTCCAGCAGCGATCGCAATTGGGGAATTTCCCATTCCCCCTCCCCCAACTCAAACAATAACTGATTTTCTACCTCCTGGGGCAGTAATTTAAACAATTTATAGAATGCTTGATTTGTTGTTTGAATCCGAAAATCACCATCTAAAACAATCAGGGGATGTCGCACCGTTTCAACAATTGCCTCGGCATAATCTCGGGCAGCTGCTAATAATCTCAAACTTTGTTTACTGTCATCAATATCTACCAGCACAATCACCGCCCCCTCAATCCGATTTTCCGTAGTTTTATAGGGACGAATTCGCAATAAATACCAGTGACCCGATTCGTCTTGTAGTTCCTGTTCCTGAATGCTGAGGGTATCAATCATCTCGGCAATCAGGGCTTCTAAGTTGGGGAGATCAATATTGGCACGGATATCTTTGAAGGGTCGACCCACATCGGTGGAAATTAAGTTAAATAATTTTTCTGCCATCGGTGTGAACCGACGGATGCGGAGATCACTGCCTAAAATTAGGACGGGAATATTCACCCCAGTGAGGAGATTTTGCAGGTCATTGTTGACCAGGTGTAATTCTAGATTGCGGTTATGTAGCTCCTCATTAATGGTGTTGAGTTCTTCATTGGTTGCCTGAATTTCTTCCTTGGCGGTTTGCAGCTCCTCATTGGTGCTTTGTAGCTCTTCATTGCTGGAGAGGATTTCCTCATTGGCAACCTTGAGATCCTGATTGGTGGCCTCCTGCTCCTCAATGATGGCTTGCAAATATTGGCGCGTGGTCGTTAACTCCTGCTGAAGTCGGGTGATCTCCTCAGAGGATGGGGGTGTCGCCGCTGAACTAGGCTCGGGGGGATTGACTAGAGGCAAAGCAGGGGAGATCTCGGTAAATAGCACCAAACAATAGTCCTCCGTTGCCATGGCTGTCGGCACCTGAAACGGCATCACCTCAAAGCTGATCCGCCGTCGCTGATGGGGGTCAACCAATTGCAGCCCCTCTTTTTTTAACTGCCGCATTCTGCGTTCTGGCCTGATGAATGGCAGTGCGCAATTCTAGCAGTAGTTCCTGACGCACCATTTTCAAAATATTGAGACTGGCCTTGCCAGCAACCGGCTCTAGATAGGGGCTGGTTTGACCGCGAAATTGCACAATCTCTAGATCTCGATTGATCACCACACCCGCTGGGGCATAACGGCTTAAGACTAAGCGATCGGCCTCTTGGAGTAACGCTAGGTCGCTATCGATATTTTCATCCATAGGTGGCTGCCGGGGGTCTGGGTGCTGGGCAGAATCAAGACGGGTGGTAAAATCCACCATCAGGTGGGCGGGGGTTGGTCTGCGTAGATAAATCTTGTGTTTTTTATCGACGACGGTGAAGAGATCAATAAAATTGCCGATACTTTCTGACGTGCCCAACATCAGAAACCCCGTGGGCATTAATCCATAGTGGAAGCTGGGGATAATCCGCTTCTGCACCGCCGCATTGAGATAGATCAAGACATTGCGACAGCTAATTAAATCTAACCGAGAGAAGGGCGGATCGCTAATTAAATTCTGGCGGGCAAAGATACAGAGTTCCCGCACGGCCTTGGTGATTTTATACCCTCCCTTGATCGGCACAAAAAAGCGGCTTAACTGTTCCGGTGTCACAGTCTGCATCAGATTGCTGCCGTAGGCACCGATGCGAGCCTGGGCGATCGCCACCTCATTGACATCCGTGGCAAAAATCTGAATTTCAGGTCGGGGGAAGGTATCCCCCAAAAACTCCAAGAGACTGATGGCGATGGAGTAGGCTTCCTGTCCCGTCGAACATCCCGGTACCCAGATGCGAATTGGGGCATCGGGGGATCGCTGCGCCATCAGGGTCGGAAACACCTGCTGCTTCAGGGCTGCAAAGCAACTGGGGTCTCGAAAAAAGCTGGTGACATTGATCAAAATGTCTTGGTAGAGGGCTGCGACTTCAGCCCCATGTTCTTCCAGATAGCGCCTATAGTCCTGGAGCTGTTGCAGTTGGTGCAGGGCCATCCGCCGCAACAGTCGGCGCTGGATGGTGGTGGGTTTGTAATGGGTGAAGTCAACCCCGGTCACCTGACGCAGCAGCCGATAAATCTGGGTGAGATCGTGCTCCTGACTGTCTTCCCGTTTGGCTGCGGCGGGGAGAGGCGCAGCGGTGCGCAGATAGGGATGCTGACTCAGCCGCACCAACTCAGCGGCAATTTCCGCCGGTGAGAGGACAAAATCCACCTGCCCCGTGGCGATCGCCCGAGTCGGCATCTCAGTGAACTTGGAAGAGACAGCATCCTCCGCAAAGGTAATTACCCCCCGCCTCCTTGACCGCCTGCAATCCCAAAGCGCCATCGGCATCGGCACCGGAGAGAATCACGGCGATCGCCTGACTGCCCCGATCCGCCGCTAGGGAGAACAGGAAGGTATCAATCGGCCGATGTTGCTTTTGTTTCAGGTCACGGGGCACCAGATGCAGGCAGCCGTAGCGGATGCTCATCACCCTGTTGGGAGGAATCACATAGATGCAATTCGGCTCGATCACTGCTGTATCCTGAGCTTCCTGAACCTGCATCTGGGTTTTAGTCGCCAGAATTTCCCTCAGCAAGCTGTGGTGCTTGGGGTCGAGGTGCTGAATCAGCACCAGGGCCATGCCGGTATCCGGGGGGAGGTGCTGCAATAACTCAATGAATGCCTCCAGACCCCCCCGCCGAAGCTCCCACCCCCACGATTAATAGGCCATCGACGGTGGATGCCTCAGAGGGTGATGCTGGCTCAGAAGACTCAGAAGGAGGTGGATGCGACACGGCTGGCCCAACTGAACAGGTGAGAGGATTTACCCTCAGTGTAAAGACTTCCCAGGTTCCCAGGGATTGGCAGCCGCAACGCCATGGCCCCCGGAGGCAGTCTACTAGCAATCCCTGGAGCTTCCTCCCATCGGGGGCATGGTTTGAGTGCGACAATATTTTTGCCCACCTCCGCTCCTGTCTGGTGATGATAGCCGCTGAAATCTTCCCCCCCGTGGTTGACTCCTAGCCATGGAATTATGGCGGGATTGCTCCTGAGTTTTGCGATCGCCCATAGTGGTCTGGCGGCCCTCCGACCCTGGGCAGAACAACGGATTGGCCCCCGCCTCTATCGCCTCTGCTTTGCCCTGGTCAGCCTCCCCCTGGCCACGGTGTTGGTGATTTATTTCTTTAACCATCGCTATGATGGCCTCCAGCTCTGGCAAGTTCAGGGTCTGCCTGGGATCAAACCCACGGTGTGGGTGTTGTCAGCCATTTCCTTTTTGTTTCTCTATCCGGCGACCTTCAACCTGCTGGAAATTGCCGCGATTCAGAAACCGGAGGTTCACCTCTACGAAACCGGGATCATTCGCATTAGCCGTCACCCCCAAATGGTGGGTCAGGTGATCTGGTGTTTGGCCCATACCCTCTGGATTGGCTCCACCTTCATGGTGCTGACCTCCCTGGGGTTGATCCTGCACCATCTCTTTGGGGTCTGGCATGGCGATCGCCGTCTGCAAGCCCGTTATGGAAAATCCTTTGAAACCCTGAGATCCCGCACCTCAATTCTGCCGTTTTTGGCGCTGTTTCAAGGTCGGCAAACCTTTGTCTGGCAAGAGTTTCTTCGCCCTTCCTACCTGGGGGTATTCCTGTTTATTGGCCTTTTAGGGTGGGCGCACCCGCTTTTAATGCGTGCAACTGCCAGTGTTGCCTGGTAGCATGATCCCAAAAGAATTTAACAAAATTGAGGAATCATGGCGTTGTCGGTCAATCAGCAGACTTTTACACAAGAAGTTTTAGAATCTCCGACCTTAGTTTTAGTCAATTTTTGGGCACCCTGGTGTGGGATCTGTCGCCGCGTTGATCCCCTGCTGGCACGCCTCCAGGCTGAGTGGGGCGAGTCCCTGAAGCTCGTCAGCATCAATGCCGATGAGAATTTTAAACTTGCGAATCAGTACCGTTTGGCTACCTTACCCACCATGCTCCTGTTTGAGGGCGGGCAAGTGCTCTATCGCTTTGATAGCTTTCGGGGATCAGAGAGTCTCCAGGGGGAACTAGACAGGATGGTCTCCAGCCACTTGCTGACCCGTCCCTCTTCCCCAGACACGATTCAAGAGCTGGCAATTTCCTCCTGAGGACTGCTTACCGGGTGGGCGGATCTGGGGAGATCCGCAATTGCCAGAACACCAGGATCAGGGTCATGAGCAACAGCATCACCGTTGCGGCGGCGGCGTAGCCAAAATCAAACTGGGCAAAGGCTTGGTCATAAATGTAATACACCAAGAGATTGGTGGAGTTCAGGGGGCCGCCGCCGGTAATCACATAGACTTGCTCAAAACTCCGCAGGGTAAAGATGGTGGTGGTGACCGTGGCAAAGATCAAGGTCGGTCGCAGTCCTGGTAGGGTGATGTGCCAAAACTGCTGCCAGCCATTGGCACCATCTAGTTCGGCGGCTTCATAGCGACTGGTGGGAATCGCTTGGAGTCCGGCGAGGAACACTACGAGGTTAAAGCCCAGTTGCTTCCAAGTGCTGAGCAAAATCAACACTGGCATCGCCCAGGTGGTGCTGCCCAACCAGGGAATTGGAGCTAGCCCGATGCTCCCGATCAGGGAGTTGAGGGGGCCTTCCGTCTGAAACAGCCAGCGAAATCCCAGACCCACAGCCACCAGGGAGGTTACAGAGGGAATAAAATAGGCCGTTCTCAGCAGCCCCCGCAAAGCCATGGTGCGGTTGAGCAGCACCGATAACCCCAGGGGTAGCACCAAGCTGGGGATCACGGTAGCCAGGGTGAAATAAGCCGTGTTGCCGAGAACCTGCCAGAAATCGGGACTCAGGAACAACCGCCAGTAATTTCTCAGTCCGACCCAGGTAGTGCCCCCACGGGTAAAACTGCCCGTCGTGAAGCTGAGGTAGCACAAATAGGCCATCGGCCAGAGGACAAAGATACCCAGGAAGACCAATGCTGGCGACAAGAAGATCCAGGCAGTGATTCCATCCGGCCCCAACCACTGCTTAGGATGGAGTTTAGGCATTCTTTTACCTCTGAAGTTCATGACTGATTATCCCTTGCAGGGCGATGTCAACCCGGATGTGAACCCCTATTTAATCTCACCCCCGCCAGAGATTCCAGCCTTACCCTCCCCCCTGCGACTGGGGGTACTGGCCTCCGGGAGTGGCAGCAATTTTGCCGCGATCGCCCAGGCCATTGCCGATGACACCCTCAATGCTCAGATCCAAGTTTTGATTTACAACAACCCCGATGCCAAGGTTGCAGTACGGGCTGAAAAATGGCAAATTCCAACTGTCTTGCTCAATCACCGTCGGTTTCCCCACCGGGAAGCTCTGGATCGGGAAATCGTTCAAACCTTGGAAACCTATGAGGTGGACTGGGTGGTGATGGCCGGGTGGATGCGGGTTGTGACTCCGATTTTATTGGCCGCCTTCCCGAACCAAGTGTTGAATATTCATCCCAGCTTGCTCCCCAGCTTTAAGGGGGTACGAGCCGTTGAGCAAGCTCTCGCTGCTGGGGTGAAGATTACGGGCTGTACGGTGCATCGCGTGGTGCCGGAGGTTGATAGTGGAGCGATTCTGATGCAGGCAGCGGTGCCAATTCTGCCAGGAGATACAGTGGCCAGTCTTCAAGCTCGGATTCAAGTCCAGGAGCATCGAATCTTCCCCCCCGCGATCGCCCTAGCGGCGACGATGCCTTAATCCGGATGTTGTTGCTGAAACCGCAGTTTCCAGAAGATCCCCGAGATCAGGTTGGTCAAGACGTGGGCAGTAATCGGCACCAAGAGATTGTGGGTTGCCAAGGTGCTGTAGCCCAACATCAGGCCAATGGTTGTCGCCCATACGGCATAGGGCCACTGTCTGAAGTTGCTGAGGTGGGAAATGCCAAAACACAGACTGGAGACAATTAATCCGGCGGTACTCAAGCCCAGGGCTGGGAGCATCACCCCCCGAAACAGCAGTTCTTCACTGATCCCCGGCAATAAGCCTAGCCATAATAAGTCCGGCCAGGCCAGGGGTTTAATCACCAACTCAAGATAAAAATCGGCACTGCGACGATAGGTCGGCCACACCTGATAGACCAAGGCGCTCATGGCTGCGATCGCACTGCCGATCCCCAATCCTACGGGGGAAGGCGCTCCCGCGCCAATTCCAGGTCATCAAATCCACAGACCCAAAGTACATCCATAACTTGGCTGCGGCGAGCAAGACCAAGGCGGTAAATCCCATCGCCAGCAAAATCTGGGTGCGGGTCAATGGCTCCATCTCGGAACGATCAGGAAGGGGATCAGTCACTGCAAGCAGGTCTCTCCAGGGGCATCTTAACCTTAAGGATACTGTGGTTGGCGAACTGATTGACAGGCAGGCGGCTGCGGAGTCACCCTTACCTCGCAATGGGGACAGGAAATTGTCGCTGCATCAGTTTCTGAGATTGGATCTGGCTGCGCGATCGGACGTCCACAACGACGGCAGATCTGATGGCTTCCCAGTTTCAGCCCCTGTTGCACCGCCACCCGCTGATCGAAGACAAAGCACTCTCCTTGCCAGAGACTTTCTGCGGCTGGCACCTCTTCCAAGTACTTGAGAATGCCCCCCTGTAAGTGATATACCTCCTTGAAGCCTGCTTCCAGCATCCAGGCTGTAGCTTTTTCGCAGCGAATGCCCCCGGTACAGAAAAGAGCGACCTTGAGATGGATTGCCGGATCGAGGTGATGCCGGACATATTCCGGGAAGTCTCGAAAAGACTGGGTCTGGGGATCAATCGCGCCTTCAAAACTGCCAATGTTAACTTCATAGTCATTGCGAGTATCAATGACCGTCACGTCTGGGTCAGTGATCAGGTCGTTCCAGTTTTGGGGGCTGACATAGGTGCCTACCTGGTGGCTAGGATCAACCTCCGGTATTCCCAGGGTGACAATTTCCTGCTTTAACCGCACCTTCATCCGCTCAAAGGCGGAAACTTGGCAGTTGGCAATTTTAGGCACGAGGTCATGGAGCCGCAGATCGCTGCGTAACCAGTCTAAGACCGCTGTCACCGCCTGGGGAGTCCCCCAAATGGTGCCGTTGATGCCTTCCGCCGCCAGCAAGATAGTGCCTTTCACAGCCTGCTCTTGGCAAAAGGTGAGGAGGGGCTGCTGTTTCTCAGCAAAGTCAGCCAGTCTGACAAACTTGTAGAAGGTGGCTACAACCGCACTCATAGGTTTGGCAACACAGGGTAGGATGTTTTCGTGATCTCTAGTCTCTTACGTTTTGTGGGGGTATAGCTCAGTTGGTAGAGCGCCTGCTTTGCACGCAGGAAGTCAGGAGTTCGAGTCTCCTTACCTCCATTCTCTGAAATTTCAATCCCCTCGGAGTAGCATCCCTGCCAGATGGCCCTGGAAAATGGTTGGATTGGTGGGGCAAAGGGAACAGCGGTCATGTCCTGGATGGAAACCGTTGAGCGTGAGTATTCCCCAGTTCTGGGGAACACTGGAAGCGTGGTTGAACACTTCCCCGCGCCCTGAGCATGTGGAAAACCCTCAAAAATATCGGATGCAGCCTCAGCACCTATGAAGCCCTAAGCCCCGATCTGCAACTGCGTCAGGTGGTGAATCGCAGATTACAGCAACGGCCAGGGCGATCGCTGCCCCAATGGATCGAAGAATTCTGGTTGCCCCGTGGCATTAGCGCCCCTGTGGCTGACTTTGTTTCCAGACAGTTGGGGGAATACTCGGGTTTAGAGACCACCCGGCTGTTACCCAGCGATCACCTAGAGACCACTCTGCATCTGACCCTGGTTTGCTGGTTCGACTGGTCAATGAGGCTGTGTGAAGACTTCTATCAAGAGTTTGGAATTGATATCAGCCATCGCCTGGATTTCCAGGATTTATCTACTTTAGAAGAATTACTGGTGTTTCTCAACGCCCAACTCCTCCAAGCGCAATCCTCCCCACCCCCCTGAGGCAACCCCCAGGGAACCCATCGCCAATTTACCAGTCAGGACTGAGAGGCTGCAAAACTGCACTATAGTGTGTTGACAGAGCTGCTGATGATTGCTAGCTAGCAGACTGCTGTGATGGATACTCGAAGATTTGACATACCCCGCCGGAGTCGTTCCTTCCCCGCTGCCCATCGTCGTGGGGTTAAGTCCAGTCGCCGATCACAGCCCTCCATGAAGCGTGCCGACCCCCCCGCAACGACCCTTTCAAACCCCACCCGCTCAGCGGCGGCAAATCCGTCGCCAGGTGGCACCCTCTCGATTTCGCTTGGTGCTGATCGGGATATTTATGATCCTGTCTGGCTTGGGACTGATCGCGAAGCTTTATCACCTGCAATTTACCCAAGCCGCGTTTTTACACGCCAAGGCCGTCGAACAGCAACAGTTTCGCTTTCACCCCTTTGCACCCCGCCGCCCGATTACCGATCGCAATGGGGATGTATTGGCACTGGATCGACCGGTGTATACCCTTTACGCCCATCCGACGCTGTTTAAGGAGTCACCGGAGGCGATCGCCACTCAACTCTCTCCCCTGATCAACCAGCCGATTCCCAGTCTGGTGAAACTCTTCGGCACCGCTCCCAGCGGGATTCCTGTCCAGCAGTCCCTCCGGGAAGAAGTTCGGGATCAAATTCGGGATCTCCGGCTGGATGGACTCGAACTGATTCAATCCCAGGAGCGGTTTTATCCCCAGCAGGATTTATTTGCTGAAATTGTCGGCTTTGTCAATAAAGAATATAAAGGTCAGGCTGGTTTAGAGCTGAGTCAGAAGGCGGCTCTGGAATACACCGCCCCTAGCATTCAAGTCAGTCGGACGGGGGCAGGGGCGGTGATGCCGAATCAGATCCCCCAGGACTTCTTGTGGGCCGATGATTTAAGTCTGCAATTGACCCTGGATAGCCGACTCCAACGCATCGCCCGTGAGACCCTCCGCAAGCAGATCTTGAAGTACAACGCCAAACGGGGCACGGTGATCGTCATGGATGCCAGGGATGGGTCGTTGCTGACCCTGGTGAGTGAGCCGACCTATAACCCTAACGAGTACTACAAGGCTGATATCTCCCTGTTTAAGAACTGGGCCTTAAGTGATCTTTATGAGCCGGGATCGACCTTCAAGCCCATTAATGTAGCGATCGCCCTCGAAGCTGGGGTGATTTCCCCCACCAGTACCTTCTATGACCAGGGACAGATTACCGTCGGGGGCTGGCCCGTGGAAAACTTCGACTACACCACCCGTGGTGGCCGGGGAGCCATCACTGTCACGGAGGTTCTGGAATACTCCAGCAATGTCGGCATGGTTCACATCATGGAACACCTCAAACCAGCCGACTATTATGCCTGGTTAGAGCGCATTGGGCTGGGGCAATCCGTCGCCATTGATCTGCCCTTTACCACCGCCAGTCACCTGAAGCCCAAAGCAGATTTTGTAGAGCATGTGATTGAACCGGCTACAGCGGCCTTTGGTCAGGGCTTTTCCCTGACTCCGATTCAACTGGTGCAATTGCATGGAATGCTGGCGAACGGTGGCAAACTCGTCACCCCCCATGTGGTTAAGGGCATTCTCAACTCCCAGGGACAACCCGTTGGGAAACAACCCATCTTACCGCCCCCCCGACAGGTACTTTCACCACGATCCACCCAGGCGGTCTTACAGATGATGGAAGCGGTTGTCAGTCAGGGCACTGGCAAAGCCGCCAGCATCAAAGGCTATCGAATTGGCGGCAAAACTGGCACGGCTCAGAAAGCAAACCCGACGGGGGGATACCAAGGAATGGGAAAAATCACCAGCTTTGTCGGCATTCTCCCGATCAATGCCCCCCGGTATGTGGTGGTGGCGGTGATTGATGAACCCAAGGGGGACAATGCCTTTGGTTCCACCGTCGCTGCCCCCATTGTTAAAACCGTGATGGAATCGCTGATTACGATTGAGGCCATTCCACCCAGCCAGCCCAAAGTAGGTCAACCCTGAATGATTTGAACAGCCCAAGTCGCAACTATAGCAGTCCGAATAGAGATGCAAATGAATAGTTCATAATAAATATTTGCAAAAGCATTGTCTAAGAAACCTTTCAAGCAATTCAACTTATATAGCGTTTTTCAGCCTAGTAGGGCTGGCGAGGTAAGATATAGGAATCCACTGTTAATCTAGATAAACGTGCGCCCATATTCTGAAGACTTGCGGAGAAAAATAGTTGAGAGATACATAGACGGGAAGACCTCTCAACGCAAGCTAGCCGAACAGTTTCATGTAGCATACAGCTTTGTACGCAAACTAACGAAGCAATATCGAGAGACCGGGACTATCCGTCCGAAGCAGCGAACAGAACAAACCCCCAGCAAACTCAGTGCTGAGCATCTGGCTGTGTTGAGTGGCTTAGTTGAGACAAATAATGATGCCACCTTGAGCGAACTGTGTGATCTGTTAGACGAAGCAGTTGGGGTTCGAGTCAGCATAACGACAATGTTTCGGATGCTTCAGAAGCTGAACTTGACCCTTAAAAAAACACTGCATCCCCCTGAGA
>NZ_JJML01000040.1 GCF_000775285.1 Neosynechococcus sphagnicola sy1
ATTGTTGATGAATAATCCAGGTTAGGAACTTCCCAAAATCGGCCTTTGACCGTCTGACCCTGTCCTCAGCTGCCTGACCAGCGCTATCAATGGACATCTGTCGATCCACTAGCGCATGGTCACAAACTCTTCTGCCGCTGTGGGATGGAGGGCCATTGTTGCATCCAGATCTTTTTTCGTAGCTCCCATTTTGACTGCGATCGCCAGAGATTGAATGATCTCAGCCGCATCCTTGCCCACCATATGAGCCCCCACAACCCGATCACTGGCCTTGTCAACCACCAGCTTCATCAGGGTCTTTTCATCCGCCCCCGTCAAGCTATGAAACATAGGGCGGAAGCGGGCTTGATAGATGGTCAGATTCTCAGCACCAAACTGGTCTTGGGCTTCGGTTTCGGTCATCCCCACGGTGCCTACTTCTGGTTGCCCAAACACTGCCGTGGGAATATTGTCATAGTTAATGGCGCGACGCTGATTGCCAAATTCTGTATCGGCAAAGGCTCGACCTTCTGCGATCGCCACGGGGGTAAGATTTTTGCGATCGGTGCAGTCTCCGACGGCAAAAATATGGGGTTGACTGGTTTGACTGTACTCATTCACTGCGATGGCGCCATTGACGACCGCAACTCCAGCCAGATCGAGTCCCAGCCCAACGAGATTGGGCGATCGCCCGGTCGCATAGAGGACGGCATCCACCTTCAGGGGCTTCTCCAGATCTGGACACAGAAACAACTTCAAGCCTTTAGAGGTTTTCTCAATCCGCTCCACCGTTGTATGGGTGAGGAATTGAATTCCATGGTTGCCCATGGCTGTCTGCAACTCCTTACGGATGTCAGGATCAAACCCCCGCAGGATGCCATCACCGCGGACAATTTGGGTGACTTCCGAACCCAGACCATTCAAAATGCCAGCAAACTCCACCCCAATGTAGCCCCCTCCAACTACAGCAAAGCGTCGGGGCTGCTTCGGCAGATGAAACATCTCCCGGGAGGTAAGGGCGTATTCAATCCCAGGGATCTCAGGTTTGGTTGCCTCGCCCCCGACAGCAATCAAAATTTTTTCGGCGGTGAACCGTTCTTCGGCCACCTGTACGGTGTGGGCATCCACCAGGGTTCCAGGCCCCGAGATCAGTGCCACCCCTGCTTTTTCAAGGAAACTGATGTGCAAATTACTGAGGCGGCGAACTTCAGTATCAACCGCCGTTACCAAGGTTCCCCAGTCAAACTTTGGCTTCACTTTGCGCCAGCCGTAGCCCGTGGCATCCTGGTAAACATGGGAAAAACTCGAACCGTATACCATCAGTTTCTTGGGAACACACCCCCGGATCACACAGGTGCCCCCGACCAAATCAGACTCAGCAATCGCAACCCGTGCCCCGTAGCTCGCGGCTCGTTTAGCAGCAGCGAGACCCCCTGAACCGGCACCAATGACAAACAGGTTGTAATCAAATTCCATAGTTTCAGTCTTAATTTGGGCATGAAACACGGTAACGCCCTCTCTATTAGGATACAGCGTCAAAACTTTTGCTGCATTGACTAATTCTGACCCAGAAGATGCCGCAGTTCCTGAAATTCAGGAGTCGGTGTAGCTTATATAAGAGTAGCAACCGCAAGGGTGTCCCCATGGCCAATCGTTCTGAACCCGAAGCCCTGATAGGCAATATTCTGTTGGTAGACGATACCCTGGAAAACTTAGAAGTTCTAGATCAGTTGCTGACCACCCAAGGCTATGACGTGCGGCGAGCCATCAATGGCCCCATGGCACTCATGGGTGTGGCTGCCGAAGCCCCGGATCTAATCTTGCTCGATATTATGATGCCGGACATGGATGGGTTCCAGGTCTGCGCCCACCTCAAGAGCAATCCCGCCACCCAAGCAATTCCAGTGATATTTATCAGCGCCTTAGATGCCGCTGAAGATAAGGTAAAAGCCTTTGCTGTTGGGGGTGTTGATTATATTCCCAAACCCTTCCAGACAGCGGAGGTACTGGCTCGAGTCGAGAATCAAATGGCGATCGCTACCCTGCGGAAACTATTGGAGCAAAAAAGCAACCAATTACTGAAGCAGAACCACCAACTCCAAGATGTCTTGTCGGAGCGTCGCCAAACCCTAGCTTCGATCCAGGAGGCGGACGAGCGATATCGAGATATGTTTGAGAATGCCGCCGTGGGGATCTTCCAGTGCTCAGCAACGGGGCGCTACTTTCGGGTCAATGCAGCTTTAGCTGCAATCTACGGCTATGCCTCCCCCCCTGACCTACTGTGGAGCGTTGCCAATCCTCAAGGCAAACTCCCCTACGTTGATCCCAACCATTGGACACGGTTTACTCAGCAAATGGCTGTCCAGGGTCTTCTCAAAAGTCTCCAAGCTCAGGTGTATCGTGCCGATGGTAGCATTGTCACCATTCTAGAGAGTGTCCGCACGGTCAAGAATCAGGAGGGGCAGTTTCTTTACTATGAGGGGTTTGTCCAGGAAATCCCCCCAGTTGTTTAACGGCAGAGACTTTATCAGTTGACATGGCACGTTTCGAGACTATCCTTACCAGAGAATTTCCAGTCGGGCTTTGGGCGGGTTCAGTTGGGGAATCTCAACCAAACGCACCTGCACCCCACAGGTGACCTCGCTGGGCTTATCATTAAAGACAGTTTGCGGATAGGCTTGACCGTTACAGTTCAGTTCAATTTGGGCACTGTCAACAATCCCATTCAAGTCGTCCCGCCAACTCTCTGATACTTCGCCTAACCAGAGTTCGGCGCGTCCATTAGCAACGCGTCGAGAAGCCCCGGTTGTGACGGTAACGACTTCCGGGCTAGAGGCACACCCCACCAACCCCAAGAACAGGGTAAACACGAGCCACCGTTCGATGCGGCGTTGCCTCTTCCCGATCGCCGATGTAACCATGGGTTGCCAACCAATAGTTCTCATAACTTCAAGGCTTAGGAGGCTGGCCCCCTCCGCTAGTCAAATTAGCTAGGATTCTAGGGTTATTTTACAATCAGTCTTTGCGGCGATCGCACTATTGATTTATGGATCTTCACCTGCATCATGGGAAACAGCGTCTGGTTGGGCAGTCAGTCCCTGCTCCACCTTCGGAGGGATAACGCTGGATGACGGTGCGGATTCAACGCCTCCCTGAAGAGGTTGTCCACCAGATCAGTGCTGGCGAGGTCATCGACTCCCTGGCTGCCGCAGTCCGAGAGCTGGTTGAGAATGCTTTGGATGCTGGCGCTACTCGCCTGACCATTGCGGTTTGGCCGGACTCCTGGCGCGTCCGGGTCGGAGATAATGGTTGTGGCTTCTCTTTAGCCAATTTGCACCAGGCGGCGATCGCCCATAGTACCAGCAAGATTTGTCACCGTGATCACCTGCTCAACATCACCAGCCTGGGATTTCGGGGGGAAGCGTTGCATAGTCTGGCGCAGTTAGGCACTCTGGAAATTTGCAGTCGGGAACCCCAGTCGCCCGAAGGGTGGCAGGTTTGCTATGACCAATCGGGGAAGCCCAGTGCTATCAAGCCCGTGGCGATCGCCCCTGGGACGGTAGTGACAGTCTCGGATTTGTTCGCCAACTGGATTTCCCGGCGGCAAGCACTCCCCACCGTGGCTCAACAATTACGCGCCATTCAAACCACCTTGCAGCACATGGCACTGTGCCATCCCCAGGTTACCTGGCAAGTGCAACATAGCGATCGCAACTGGTTTGGACTCTGGCCGGGTGAAACAGCCCTACAAATTCTGCCCCAGATTCTCCGCAACCTCCAACCCGGTGATCTGCAATCCCTGTCTCTGGTCGTGCCCACCCCCAACGCCCCGGATCTGGCAGCGATTCAGGGGGTACTGGGACTCCCCGATCGCTGTCATCGCCATCGCCCCGACTGGATCCGCCTCGCAGTCAATCAGCGGATGATTCGCAGTCCTGAACTGGAACAAACGATTTTAGGGGCGTTTCGTCGCCTCCTCCCCCGAGATCGCTTTCCCGTTTGCTTTTTACATCTGCAAGTGCCAGCCTACGAAATCGACTGGAATCGTCATCCGGCCAAGATCGAGATTTACCTGCACCATCTGGCCTACTGGCAGGAACAGATTACCCAGGCGATCGCCCAAGCCCTGAGCTTTCAGACTCCCCTCAACACCCTGCAAACCCAACGGGTCACAACGTTGCTAAAAGTAGCAGAGGCTGAAGCAGGTTACAGCGTCCACCGCCAGGTGGAGGCTGCGGCTCCCCAAGGAAATCCCGCAGAGCTTAGCCCGCTGCCCCTCCTGAAAGCCGTGGCGCAAGTCCGTAACACCTATATCCTGGCGGAACATCCGGGGGGGGCTGTGGTTGGTAGAGCAACACATTGCCCACGAACGGGTGCTCTACGAACAACTCTGCGATCGCTGGCAATTGGTTGCCCTGCCCACTCCCCTGATGTTGAGTCATCTTTCCCAGGCTCAGTTGGAACAGTTGCAACGTTTGGGCATGGAGGCAGAACCCTTTGGCACCCACCTGTGGGCGGTGCGGCTGGCACCAGAATTACTGGCTCAACGGCAGGATTGTAAAGAGGCGCTGTTAGAACTTAGTCAGGGAGGCGATTTCCAGTCTGCTCAGGTTGCCACCGCCTGTCGCAGTGCCCTGCGGAATGGCACACCCCTAACCATGACAGAGATGCAACAACTGCTGAATCAATGGCAACAAACCCGCCATCCCCGCACCTGCCCCCATGGTCGGCCGATTTATCTGTCCTTAGAGGAATCCGCACTGGCACGATTTTTTCGCCGCCACTGGGTGATTGGTAAAAGTCATGGCATTTAAGGAGACCCTGAAGGAATGAATCTCACCACCGCAACCCTGCTAATTTCCTGCCCGGATCAGCGGGGACTCGTTGCCAAGATTGCTAATTTTATCTATGCCAATGGCGGCAATATTATCCATGCCGACCATCACACTGACTTTACCAGCGGACTGTTTCTCACCCGGATTGAATGGCAGCTCGATGGCTTTAACTTACCCCGCGAGCTGATTGGACCAGCCTTTCATGCCATTGCCCAACCCTTAGCAGCCAGTTGGCAATTGCACTTTTCCGATGCGGTGCCACGGTTGGCAATTTGGGTGAGCCGTCAAGATCATTGCCTCTTTGATCTGATTTGGCGGCAGAGATCGGGGGAGTTACAGGCAGAAATTTCCCTCATTATTAGCAACCATCCCGATCTCAAGGAACTGGCGGATCGATTTGAGATTGACTATTACTATCTCCCAGTGACCCACGAGAATAAATTGGCGCAAGAAGCAAGGGAATTAGAACTGCTGCAAACCTATAAAATTGATCTAGTGGTGTTGGCAAAATATATGCAGGTTTTGAGTCCTCATTTTGTGCAGCAATTCTCCCATGTAATTAACATTCACCACTCTTTTCTCCCTGCTTTTCCGGGCGCTAACCCCTACCAACGAGCCTACGAGCGGGGGGTGAAGATTATTGGTGCCACTGCCCACTATGTGACGGTCGATCTAGACGAAGGGCCGATTATTGAGCAGGATGTGGTGCGGGTGAACCATCGAGATACGGTTGCCGATCTAATTCGGAAAGGCAAAGATCTAGAACGAGTGGTATTAGCTAGAGCGGTGCGTCTACACCTGCAAAATCGTGTGTTGGTCTACGGCAATCGCACCGTTGTCTTTGGGTAAAACTTGCGGGGCGCTAAAATTCCGCTTTTTGTAAACGCCGCAAGCAGCGGGGAATTTACTCGTTCCACGCCCCTTAATGAACGTAGCCTAGTAGTGCTGATGTTGAGCATTGACTTCTGATCTCAGCCGCGATCGCCTAGATGTCGGTTCATGAGTCCAATCACAATTTCTGGAACCTCTAAATGGGGGAGAACCCCAGCACCTGCGATCGCCTCGAAACCTACCACGGCTTCAGGATTGAGCTGCGCTAATCGTCGTCCTAAGGCGAGGGGGGTAAACTGAGCTTGGGTTCCCCAGAAGAACCGGGTCGGAATCGATAACTGGGGCAGATAAAGCGCGAGATCAAAATAGAGATTCCCCTTCAAAAAAGCTAGGGCTGCATATTCTGCACCAGGTTGTTGGGCAGAGGCTAAAAAGGCTGCCACCATCTCATCAGAGATCCGCTCGGGTTTAGCAAACAAAAACTGCTGTAAAAAGTTGCGTACAGCAAACTCATTGGCGGCACCCAGGGCATAAATGATCTGATCGACTAACGGTGTTCCAATCAGTTCCAGTGGTAACCGGCGTCCGGCTTCCTGGCCAAAATCCTTAAACCCAGCGGGGCAAACGAGATAGAGTGCCTGGAATAATTCCGGCCGCTGGATGGCCAGGCGAATGGTCAGCGCCCCCGTAAACGACGAAGCCAGCACCGTCACAGGGGGATGACAGGCGCGCTCAATAAACTCCACCAGGGTGATCAGATAGTCTGAAAGCTGATAGTCCCGCAAGGGATGGGCGGACTGGCCCCAACCAATCAGATCTGGAGCCAGCACCCGATGGGTGGCGGCAAAGGCTGGGTAGACCTTCGACCATTCGTAAGCAGAGGCACCGCCGCCAAAATTGTGTAAGAACACCAGCTCCGAACCAGAGCCTGATTCAGGTACCCTTTGCCAAGGGAGGCTGAGGGGGGCATAGTAAACCATGACCCCAAGACTGGTCTTAACTTGCCGCTGCCCGAAACCAGGCGGTTGAAATTGCAGCATTGATTCAGCCTGCCTTGACTCAGGGTCGATTAAACCAGGGAGACCTGCTTCTCTTCAGACGGAGGGGCGATCACCCCTCCATTGCCAATGGCATAAAACGCCTTAGTTGTTTGATCAAATTCCCAGGCCTGCCCCTCTGGATCTCGGTTACGACTCCATTCCTGGAAATCCTGCCGCGATCGCTGCCGAGTCAGGGCTTGAGTGGTTAATCCTAGACGTTTGGCGAGATCAGCTTGACTGAGATAAGGTTCTGCTCCAGAGCTATGGTTCAACCCATGGAGAAATACAGGTTCTACCTCCAAGGAAACCTCAGCAGTTGGCGGAAAACCATTGGTCTCGTCTACTAGCGGGGAAGAAACAACCACCGCGCTCATGGGAGTTTCCACCTCAGGGGTTGCAGTTCCCCCATTCATTTCCCCTGCGGGTTGGGGGGCAGTGGGGGCTGTTTTGGCATGAGTTTTCATCTCAACATGACTATGGAGCCTTTCTTCTTCCTCGTGTAAAGTGGCAATATCTAAGGAGTGGCTCAGGGGAGTCACACCACCGGGGCCAAGGAGAGGTCGCAGACCATTGAGTTCTGCCAGAATCGCCGTCCCATTGTTGATTACCACTGCCAGGATAGGGTCAAGGGCAAAGACAATACCGGAGATCAGGGCACCAATATTTGGCACCGCCACGATCGCCGTGTTCTGCCAGATGATTTCCATCGCCTGCTTGGCAATGCGAATGGCGTGGGTTAACCCTCGCAGATCATCTTCCATCAGCACAACATCCGCCGTTTCACGGGCAATGTCTGTAGCCCCCGCAAAGGAAATAGAGACATCAGCATAGGCGAGAGCCGCCGAGTCATTGATGCCATCCCCACAGAAAGCCACCACCTTACCTGAATCATGGAGGGACTTCACCACTTCCACTTTGCGTTCTGGGAATGCCTCGGCATAAATATTATTGGGGCTAATACCCAACTCTCCGGCAACCGCTCGGGCAACGCGGGTGACATCCCCACTGAGCATATAAGGGGTAATCCCCTGTTGTTTCAGATCCTTCACCACACCCTTGCTTTCAGCTCGGGGGGGATCGCTGTACATTACCACCCCAAGGAGTCGACCATCCCCAGCAATATAGACCAGTGAACAACTCCCGGTCAGGGCTTCTGGATAGCGTTGTTCGAAGACTTGTAGATCGATCTGCTCCTGGGTCATAAACCGAGAGCTGCCAACCTGAATCCGCATCCCATCAATTTTGGCAACGACTCCCAGGCCAACTTTATACTCCCATTCTTCGCAACTCTTCAGTTCGAGCTGTGATTCCCTGGCTTGGCGCACGATCGCTTCCGCAACTGGGTGGGTTAACCCCTGCTCCGCAGTAGCTGCCAAGGCCAAAATCTCTGAGCCAGCGAACCGATCATCCATCACCTTAATATCGGTGACTCCAGCATGACCAACGGTAAGGGTGCCCGTCTTGTCAAAGACCACCGTTTCAATGCGCGCCAGAATTTCAATTGCCCGTCCACTGCGAATCAAAACGCCATTACGAGCTGCATAGGTGAGGGCAGACAAAATCGTGGTCGGTACCGATACCCGAATGCCAGTTCCCAAGTCTAGGGTCAAGAGGGCGATCGCTCGATTGAGGTCACCACTAAACAGCCCCACCCCAGTACCAATGAGCAGCGTCGGAATCACCGCCTGATTCGCCACCGTTGCGGCATAATTCTCGACACGAGTATCGTGGACAGGAGCTGACTGCATCAGGGAAACAATCACACCCGCCCGAGTGTTGTTGCCAGTGCGTTCCACCAAGATGCAAAGATTGCCATCCACTACCAGGGTCGAGGCAAAGACTTCATCCCCCTCGGAACGCTCCACAGGTACCGATTCTCCCGTCAGCTTGCACTGATCAATCAGGCCAGTTCCCCTGAGGACATAGCCATCGACGGGGATCTGATCTCCGGGGTAGACAATGACGTGATCTCCCTCTATCACATCCTTGACTGGGATTTGAATTTCCTGGCCATCTCGCTCGACCAGGGCGTACTTACCAAGGCAGTCCAGCAAGTCCAAGGAAGCTCGTTCCGTTCCTCGGGCGGTTAGATCCCGAATTAACTCTCCCCCTTCCACTAAGCCCAACATGAAAGAGGGGGCAAAATAGTGTCCTTGCAAGGTGTGGAGTGAAATTGCCAGACCATCTAGGAAGTCAATGGTCAGCTGCTTTTCCTCTTGGATTGCTTCCCAGGCCCGCTTAAACACCGGTAATGCCCCAGCGAACACCACGCCTGCAATCACGATGCTAGGAATGGGCAAACCCGCGATCGCCCCCAGGCTGAGAACCAACCCCAAACCAGGCAAGCCGAGTCGTTCCCAGTAGTCAATTTCATGAACCGTAGGTTTCTCCTGAACCATCGCCGGGATCTCAGCCAGATCCAGGGTCGAAGCCCGTTGAATTGCGGTAAAGATCTGCTCTTGAATGGTGTCGATGGTAACTGCACCGTCCTCATACTCAACCACCAGGGAGCTAGCCATGGCGTTAATGCGGACATCGGTAACCCGATGCAGTGACTCTACGAGATATTGCAACTTACTAGCATAATCTACATCATTCAGCAGGCGGGGAACACGGATGCGAAAGCGTCCTGGTGCCCAGTGGAGAACTTGATAATGAGTTTTCTGGAGCTGAGAGACCTGATGAGGCTCAGAGATTACGGTTGTAGTGGATACTTCAATGTCCTCTATGACTAGCATCTTAGGCGGGGAACCTGTGAGATTAAATGACTTGACTATATCAGAATCACCTTTTGTGGTGAAACTTACGGACAATTTTAGCCAAATTTTAGCGAACCTACGGACAGCCTGGGGACTGAGTTGATACCACCCCCCGCAGCGGTCTTTCAGGGATGGAAGTAAAAAGCAGTTCCCAAAATAATATAGGTAATCAGTAGTAAAACCCCCTCCAACCAGTTGGAACTCCCATCGCTACTAATGGAGTTGCAAATGATCACCGCCATGGCCACGGCCACGATTTCAAAGGGATTGAAATCTAGATTCATCGGTTGACCCATCAGCCAGCCAACCAGCACCAGGATCGGTGCCACAAACAGAGCAATTTGCAAGCTTGATCCAATGGCCACCGCCATGGCTACTTCCATCTTGTTCTTGAGGGCAAAAGTGATGCAGGTAATATACTCTACAACCCCCCCAAACAATGGGATCAGAATCACCCCGGTAAATAGGGGAGATAAGCCTACGGTTTTGATGGTTTCTTGCAGACTTTCTACCAAAATATCGGAAATGAACACCAGCACAATGGTGGCACCCAGTAGAACTCCCAATTGCAACTTCAGGTTGATGGTGGGGTGGGCGGCAGCTTCAGGCGCCCCATGGGCTTCGGATTCCAGTTCTTCTAATTGATAAAGACTGCGATGGGTTTTCATCGAGAAATATAGCATCAGGCAATAAAACAGCAGCAACAGTACCGCCGCAGCATAGGAGAAATAATTCAGAATCTCCGGTTTCAAGCCTGCAGAGGTTTCATGCATGATGGTGGGGGTAACCATCACAATCACCGCTAGGATCAGAGAAGAGCTGTTGAGTCGGGCAACCGTTGGTTGAAACTTCTGCTCTGAGAAGCGAATACCTCCCAGCAGAGTTGACAGCCCAATTGCCAGGAGCAAATTGGCAATGATAGATCCCGTAATACTGGCTTTAACCACTTCAACCAACCCACTTCTCAACGCCACAATGGCGATGATCATTTCAGTGGCATTGCCAAAGGTGGCATTTAACAACCCCCCGAAAGCTGGCCCAATCACCGTTGCAATTTCCTCGGTGGAGTTGGCAATCCAGGCGGCAAGGGGAATAATTGCCAATCCTGATACTAAAAATACAATCAGCGGATTCAGATGTAACCATTGTGCTCCCATAGCAATGGGTACAAATACTAACATTCCCAGCAAGATTTTAGTTTTGATCGACATGGCACTTCTTGGGTCAGCTATGTTGCGGTGTTTACAAGATAATACCGATCTGCCTCTAGTCAATGCCGCACCCCTAACATTGCTCACAATCTCTTTACAATTTAGGGAGTGGCGTGATGACAACCGGATGCCAGTGATTCTGGTTTTTTATAGGAATTGACTGCGATGCTGCCCTTTATGAGTCCTACGGAGTGGCAATTCGCTAGGATAAAGGCTGTGCGAAGCTAAAATTTTACCCTTGAGACGGCCAATCCTACATGGAAACAATTGACTGGCAAAACCTGATCGCAGGGGGACTAGGAGCTGCCATCTTAATGGGCGGTATGCTGATGATGTTTACGGGGATTTGGACCCGTCGTAGGCGCTAAGAACGCCCGAACCTCAGGTGGGAACGAGTTCTCCGGGACGAAGTCGCGACCAGCGTCCTAGATCGGGTGTAAAACTCAGACAACCTACGACATCCCATTCCATCTGGATTTCATCGGACTGAGTCTGAATATTGACATTGATGGTGGGTTCAATTGCTTCAAAATCAGGGATTTCGGTGAGATGGGGTTGCTGATGCTGAGCTTCCACTGCATGGTAGGTTGTGCAGCGATCGACGTACTGGCAGTTGATGCAGATACACATTAACCTCACTCCCTGACATGCCTAACAGCGTCAACAGTTCCGATGGGCTTTTCTGCTACTCTAACTCAGACCCTGCCATTCATCCATGCCTTGACTGATTGATTGTTCCCATGCCTGGCCTCTCGCTCCCTACTGCCTCTCCAACCCTGTCGCCGCACCTGTGGCCATTTAGCCCTCAATGGCTCCCGACTTCTACCTATCTAGTGGGAGGAGCCGTGCGAGATGCCCTCTTAGAGCGTCCGGTGGATCGCCTTGATTTAGATTTTGTATTGGCGGAGAAGGCGGTTGAAACGGCGGCGGCGATCGCCCACCACTATGATGCGGGATTTGTGCTCCTGGATGCAGAGCGACAAATTGCTCGGGTGGTGTTTGACCACGCCACCGCGGATTTTGCCCTGCAGGTTGGCTCTAGTCTGGAGATGGATCTACAGCGGCGAGATTTCACTGTCAATGCGATCGCCTATAGTCCCCATACCCAGGAATTACACGACCCGCTGCGAGGGTATCGGGATCTGGAAAAGCGCTTGATTCGCATGGTTTGCCTTGACAATTTACGGGAAGACCCATTACGACTCCTGAGGGCCTATCGTCAGGCTGCGCAATTGGGGTTTTCCCTGGAGCCGGGGACCCAGGTGGGAATTCGGCAGCTGGCCGCGTGTCTAGCAGACGTTGCGGCTGAACGGGTTCAGAGTGAATTGCGTTACTTGCTGAGTTCAGCAGCCGGCACAGCTTGGTTGACCACGGCTTGGCAGGATGGACTGTTTGCCGGTTGGTTTGCCCAAGCGACGCTGCAAAGTTTAGCCAATATTGCGGCTCTAGATTGGGCTGCTGTTTCCCTGGAGGCAATCTGTCCGGGCTTTTCCCAAGTCCTCCACAGTAAAGTCCGAGATAGTGCCTTTGCCACCAAACCCGAGGGATTGCATCAGGCTACCCCAGCCTGCAACCGCGATCGCAACTGGCTGACGACCGCTAAACTCGTTTGTTTGCTCCCCCCTACCCCCGATCAAGCAGAGGCAGAGTTACAGCGACTCAAGTACAGTCGGGCTGAATTGCGAGCCGTGATGGTGGTTCTGAAGTACCTGCCCCGATTGTTGTCCCCTGGGGCAGTATTGACCTTGCGAGATCAGTATTACTTCTTTCAAGAGATCGGGCCGGTGTTTCCCACCTTGGCGGTGTTGGCCGTTGCGTTGGGAATGCCCTTGGCAGCGATCGCGCCTCTGGGACAGCGGTTCTTAACCCTCAGTGATCCCGTTGCCCACCCCGTCTCTCTGGTCACTGGACAGCAACTGATGACGGGGTTAGACCTACCGCCGGGTCCTCTGATTGGCAAGTTACTGTCTGCCTTACAATTGGCGCAAGCAGAGGGCACGATTACGACACCTGATGCTGCCTTAGAACTGGCTGCTCAACTGTTACAGGCAGGAACCTTAGGAGCCAGGGATGGCAAGGAGGGACGATGAAGATTGCAGAGTTCATCACCTGGTTTGAAGCCTGGGCAGATCCCCGTTGGCAAGCAAGCTGGGACAATTGTGGTTGGCAGGTGGAACCCGGAATTTCAGATCAGTCAGCCCAGGTGCTCGTCTGTCTCACGCCGACCTTAGCAGTCCTCCAAGAAGCGATCGCCCTGCGGCAGTCGGGGGTGTCGGTGAATCTGATTTTTGCCCATCATCCCTTAATTTTTTCCCCGTTGAAGTCCCTGTGTACGGGGGGGTAGATCGCCGATCAAGTGCAGCTTGCCTATGCCCATCAGATTGGTATTTACAGTGCCCACACCAACTTTGATCAGGTAAACGACGGGACGGCAGATGTGCTGGCGCAATGCCTGGATCTACAACAGGTAAGTCCCCTGGTGATGACCCAGCCCAGCCTGGGGTATGGTCGGGTAGGGAACTTGCCTCAACCCCTTCCCTTAGAAGTCCTACTGGAGAAGATTCAGACTCGCCTCTCAGTGCCGCATTTGCTCGTGTCACCCTTCTCGGATGGCAAACAGCTCATACAAAGGCTGGCGGTGCTGGGTGGCTCGGGAGCGAGTTATATCGCCGCAGCGGTGCAAGCAGGTGCTCAAGCCTACCTCACCGCTGACTGTAAGTTCCATCAATTCCAGGAAAGCCGCGATCGCCATTTAATTTTAATCGATGCTGGTCATTACGCCACGGAGCGTCCGGCCTGTGCTCGCCTGGTAGAAATTTTCCAGAGGTTGGGGTTAGCATGGGTCAGGTTAAGTGCTGAAGATGAAGACTTTCGCTGGTTTGCTCGCCGTGCCGTCAAGAGTCCAAAAAGATGATGCAGGAGCTGTTAAATAATCGCTATCGCGTCCTCCAGATTCTGGGGAGGGGTGGGTTTGGTGAGACCTATTTGGCGGAAGATACCCAAATGCCGTCCCAGCGGCGTTGTGTGATCAAACAACTAAAGCCCGTCACCACCAATGACCAAATTTATCAACTCGTAAAGGAGCGCTTCCAAAGAGAAGCTGCCATCTTAGAAGAACTGGGAGACGGCCATCCCCAAATTCCCCGGTTGTATGCCTATTTCACCGAGATAGGGCAATTTTACATGGTGCAGGAATGGATTCAAGGCCAAACCCTGAATCAGCGCTTGCAGTCCCAGGGGCTCCTGAGTGAGACCGAAGTACGAACCATCCTCATCCATTTACTGCCGGTTCTGGAGTACGTCCACAGCAAGGGGATAGTCCACCGAGACATCAAACCCGACAACATTATGGTGCGGCAGCGGGATGGGAAGCCTGTTTTAATTGACTTTGGAGCGGTCAAAGAAACCATGGGCACCGTGCTCAACTCCCAAGGCAACACCACGAGTTCCATCGTGGTTGGCACACCGGGCTATATGC
This sequence comes from Neosynechococcus sphagnicola sy1, assembly GCF_000775285.1. Lineage (NCBI taxonomy): Bacteria > Bacillati > Cyanobacteriota > Cyanophyceae > Neosynechococcales > Neosynechococcaceae > Neosynechococcus > Neosynechococcus sphagnicola. The sequence goes on from NZ_JJML01000040.1 coordinate 14,134, forward strand.
CCTCGGAACAAACAGCGGGTCGGCCCCTTTTTGCTAGCGATCTCTACAGTTTGGGCTTGACAGCGATCTATCTTTTAACGGGCAAAGTCCCCCAAGCACTGGAAACCGATCCACGCACCGGGGAATTACTCTGGCGGCGCTATGGGGACCACCTGAATCCAGAGTTGGCTGACATCCTCGATCGGGCAATTCAGTCTCACCCCCGCGATCGCTATGCCACCGCCGCTGAGATGCTCGCTGCTTTACAGGCTCTCTCCACTCCCGAGGCCGTGCAGGCTTCCCCGACTTCTGAGTCTACCGTCGTTGCCCCCTCCACACCTCCCCTCTCTGGGTTACCAGGGGGGTAACCTCTAGCCCGCCGAGCCTGCCGTCCCCACCGGTCGTTACTGCTCCGACTGCGGTGCCTGCCACCGTGGTCACCCCTGTAGTGCTCCCTAGCTCCCGGCCCAAAAGTAAAACCGCATTTCTGATTGGGATTGGTGTGGCTGGCATCAGTTTGTTCGGGGCTGTCCTGATCACCCTTGGATTGGTTGGGCATTGGTGGAACTCGGATGAACCCAGTGACCAAGCCGCCCATCTCCCCAGTTCCACCTCCGAAGAAACAACGCCAACGCCGATATCCCCCCCAGCAAATACGTCTGAACCCCCCGAATCATCCCCAACGGAGGTGCCAACCCCAGCAGATAGCCCCGAGATTTCGGAGGGAAATTTTCGGGAACCAAAGCGCTCAATTCTGAACCAATATCCCCCCAAAGTTGTTGATAACTTTATGCGCGCCTGCATTGGAGAGGATAAAACTGAGACAAAACAAGCCTTTTGTCAATGCTCTCTGGAACAGGTACAAGCGACCTACACCCTGCGAGAATTTATTCAGTTAGACCGGGCGATCGCCGCTGGTGAACCGACACCGGAACGCTTTAAAGAGATTATTCACACCTGCACCAAGCCGTAAAAGCCCATGTCTGAGCCCATGATCACGGTGACGGTAAAGCTGTTTGCCATCTACCAGGAAGTCTGTGGTGTCGGGGAGTATCGACTGCAATTGCCACCCCAGACCCCCGTGGCCACCGTGCGCGATCGCCTGCTGTTGGAGCATCCAGAACTGATGCCATGGCGTGATTTCACTCGCTTTGGTGTCAATCTTCAATTTGTAGCCCCCGAGACGCTGCTGCAATCAGGGGATGAAGTTGTGTTGATTCCCCCCGTGAGTGGAGGATAAAGAATTGCCAACACTTTGGAGACAGGATTCAGAATCTTCGGTAAGGTACTGGATGTTTCCTTCCTAGGTTTTATTTATGCCAACCTTGATTCGTTTCAAAACCGTACTCCTGACGACCCTGGTCATGGGGACGGTGGGTTGTTCTAGCCTCAATTCCGACACTCATGTCTATCCCCAGCAGGTGGTCACCAACTTTATGGATGCCTGTGTCAAGTCTAGTAACGGTAAGACGGAAGCCTGCACCTGTGCCATTGACAAGATTCAAGCTGAGTACACCCTGAAAGAATTTGCAAAAATTGACAAAGAACTATCGGAGGGAGGCAAGCCCCCAGAGCGATTCGTGGGAATTGTGAAGGAGTGTACTCAATAGCAGGGAACTTCGGAGTCACCCTGCATGTGGGTGAAGTTTACGTCAGCCAACCCACTTCAGCGAGATTCTCATGTTGCTACTGACCGAGGGTATTCCGGCAATTCCCGACCTCACTCACCCCCAAGATCTGCTGCAATTTGGGCAACAATTGTTGCACCTCAGCCAATGGCTGATCCTACTGCTAGCAGGATTGGGGGTTGTCTTGGCGGCTGTGAATTTTTCCTATCGCGGCGGACGGCTGCGGCGCGACGAGGCGGAGCGTTGGGATTGGCTGGATGCGGAACTGGCGCGCTATGGTCAGCTGTTGCGGGGGGCAGGGCAGGGGTTAATGATTCTGGTGATTTTAATCGGTGGATTTTTTCTCTGTTCCACCCTGGCCAACCGTTATCACCACTGGGAACAGGACAAAATTGCCCAAGTTGCCAACAGTGTTGCCGGAGAGCGCGTGGAACAACTCGCCCCCCAAGTGCACTACACCCTGGAGGAACCCTACACGACCATTACCTATATTGATGGCAAGCCCACTGAAGTTGAACGATTGCGGCAGGTCGATCGCCTCCTCTCCCCCCGTACCTCCCAAGCTGAGGTGAAATTGACGCAAGTCACTGATCCCGCAACCCTACGACTCATCTATGCCTCGGAGTTTAGCGGTCGTTACCAAGTCGCCAATACCCTAGCGATCCCCCAGAACTTCACCTTTGAGGTGACCCCCCCCTGTGGGGTATACCCTGTTGCAAGACTATCGAGTGGAACGGCAGGGGCAGCATTTGGAACCCCAGAATCAAGGCACCTATCGCTTCCCCCTCCGACTCTCGCCTGGGGAATCAACGGAGTTTCGTGTCACTTACAAAGCTCAAGGAGCACCGCGCTGGGTCTATAGTGCCAATGGGCAAATCCTCTCAGGGTTTCGACTCAGCGTCCTGGCAAACTTCCCCAACGCCAACTACGCCAGTGGCATTGTGCCCACTGAAACCAAGGCAGAGGGGCAAGGCACCCGCTTCACCTGGGTGTTTGCAGAGAATGTATCGGTGCAAAATCCCTTCGGCGTATTCACCACTATCCACCCCATAGGGACAACCGGCATCTTACCCCGACTGTTACTCCTAGCGCCAGGGATCTTTCTTTGGTGGATATTGTTGTTATATCTCACCGTGCCGCTACGCTGGCAAGAGGGGGCGATCGCTGGGGCAATCTTCTTTGCCTGTTTGCTCAGCTTAACCTACGCCAGTCGCTGGATGGATGCCAAACTCGCTTGGGGTTGTTTGTTGTGGGTATTGCTGCTCTTTGGTTGGGGCTTGGGCACCCAGCACCAGAGCCGTTGGCAGGTTGTGGTTGTGACCTTGAGTGGCGCGGTCTTACCAATTGGGGGTTGCTTGGTTGCCTCCACGGGGTTAACCTTTGGCATCGCGGGGTTAATTTCGGTGGCTTCTTTGATGGGGCAATATTTTCAGCTCAAGCTGGGGCAACCAGAATAGTCTCGACCAGCGGGGCGATCGCCCTTACCGCCCTTCTGCCAAATTGCTATGTATGCCTCAATCCAGTGGGTAGTCTACCGCTAGATGTGCGTAGTTGGACTTGCTCCAACTGCAACACCAAGCACGACAGAGATATCACTACTGCTATTAACATTCGAGATCAAGGCTTACGTCTATTAGCGTCGGGAACCAGCGCTACCGCCAGTGGAGGCAATGTAAGACCAAAGGTTGGAAGGAAATCTTCCGTATCTAGGGCAGTTGCCGTTGAAGCTGGAAGGCGCTCATCTATCGCCTAGCGATGATCAGCGGTCGTTCACCCCATTAGCAATCCTGTTGGAACCTGAGTTAAAGCCGCTCTTGCTCTGTGAGGGTGACCGCTATACTGAGACCCCCGATGGAAATGCCCTCAGACGCCCGTCCGCGAACGGTGACGGTACTGTTAATAGGTGGCATTCCTGATTGGGTAACCACCCAAACGGATGCTGAGTTGTCCTGGATCTCGTAGGCACCTCGACCTAGCACACCAATCTGGTTGATCACCTTGCCGCGAATAGTAGCGTTCTGGTACTGGGAGGGGTTACTCACAATCTGGCTAATAGGCGTGGTGCCAATGCCAAAGCGGGCTAGTTGGGTGCAACCGATTAAACTAACGCTGCTGCAACTCAGCATCAGAAATGTGATCAACGATAAAAGTTGGCGAGTCGGCATGGGAAATAACTAGGCTCCATTCGACGAGTACTCAATCCTCTCAGGGGAATGATTGGAGATGGTGAGGAAAAATTGAGAAAGAGATAAATTTCAGAGGTTCCTTGAGAACCATTTTACTCATCCCCCTGGGGTTGCTGCACCTGACAAGGACGAAACGATCGCCGATGCAGCGGTGAGATACCCCATTCTTGCAGTGCCAGATGATGACGGGAACTGCCGTAGCCCCGATTCGCTGCTAAATCATAGTGGGGATACTTTAGGGCTAACTGCTCTAGCAGGCGATCGCGCCACACCTTGGCAATAATGCTGGCAGCGCCAATTACCAGGGATTGCTGATCGCCTTTTACCAGCGTTTGCTGGGGCAGCCCCAGATCGGGAATCAATTGATTACCATCAATCAAGCAAAGGTGAGGGGTGACCTGCAATTTCCTGATGGCCCGCTTCATCGCCAGCAGTGAGGCTTGGAGAATGTTCAAGCGGTCAATTTCTCCCACAGAAGCACTTCCAATCTGGCAATCCAAGGCCAGATCCCGAATTTGTCCGGCTAACTGTTGGCGTCGCGCCGCTGAGAGCTTTTTGCTATCGGTGACTCCTGCAACGGTCAAGGCTGTCATGGCAGTTTCCGGCAAAATGACTGCTGCTGCCACAACTGGCCCAAATAACGCACCGCGCCCGACTTCATCTACGCCTGCAATCTGCTCCCAGGGATAGCCACACGTCACGACCTAACCCTCCTCGTTGGTGTCCAGAGGAGACTCGATGAGGGTTGCAGAGGAGCGACGACGACGGCGACGATTGGTGGCATCTTCCGAGACGGAGGATTCATCCGCAAGGGTTGGCAACACTGCGACAGCTGTCAGCGGATGGGTGTCGTCAGTAAAGGGGGCTGAAATCGCTAGCGGCTCCAGAGTTTCAGGCACTTCAGAGATATCCTCGGCGGCTGTCATGTCTGGATCAATGGGGAACCCCGTAATCATCTGCGGTGCTCGGGTAACCAAGGCATCAGGGGCAATATCCTCAAGTGGGGCCGGGGGGTTGCTCACCAGGGAGGGTGACAGAAACAA